>NZ_JBFABB010000209.1:0-6986 GCF_040640035.1 Micromonospora sp. NPDC023633
CGCCCGCAGGTCGAGCAGCTTGCGCAGGGTGCGGTACGCGTTGCGGTAGTGCGCCGGTGGCGATGCCGAGCCCGCCGCAGGTCACGGCCGTGGCCCCGGCGCCGAGCCAGGCGGCGCGACCGCGCGGCGACGGGGCACGGAAGGCCACGATCAGGGCGAGCCCGGCGGTCAGGGCCGCGCTGACCGTGGCGAGCAGGATCGGCACGCAGGCCGCCGGGGTGGCGTCGCCGAGCAGCCGGGTGGGCTCGGAGAAGAGCACCCAGCCGACGAACCAGAACGCCGCCGCCATCACCAGGCCGTCGAGCGCCAGCCGGGCGGTGGCCGCCGCCGTGGCGGCCACGCCGGGCAGCCGGAGCAGCCCGGCGGAGAAGATCAGCCCGCCGACCGCCGTGCCGATCGCCACGACGCCGGCCCAGCCGGTGCGCCGGTCCGGGGCGTGCCCCGCGTGCCCGGCGGTGGAGAGCGCCACGGACACCCCGACCAGCAGGCTGACCAGCACGACCCCGGACGCGGCGGCGAGCAGCGCGTACGCCTGCCGGTGGGGCCCGGCGCGACGCCGGGCATCGACCGCCGACAGCGTGGTGGCCGCCGCGGCGACCAGCCCGCACAGCACCGCGACCGCGACCATGCCCGGGGGGAACTGCACGTCCCAACTGTGCCGGATGCGCGCCGGGCGCGGGAGCCCGGGTGCGCATCCTTTGGGACACGGCGCGCACGGCCGCCGGCCGGCCCGGCGGCGGTGTCACACTGTGGTATGCCTGAGCTGCGGTCGAAGACCTCCACGCACGGTCGGACGATGGCCGGCGCCCGGGCCCTGTGGCGGGCCACCGGGATGACCGACGACGACTTCGGCAAGCCGATCGTCGCCATCGCCAACAGCTTCACCCAGTTCGTACCCGGTCACGTGCACCTCAAGGACATGGGCGGGCTGGTCGCCGACGCGGTGGCCGAGGCCGGCGGGGTGGGCCGCGAGTTCAACACCATCGCCGTGGACGACGGCATCGCCATGGGCCACGGCGGGATGCTCTACTCCCTGCCCAGCCGCGAGCTGATCGCCGACGCGGTGGAGTACATGGTCAACGCGCACTGCGCCGACGCCCTGGTCTGCATCTCCAACTGCGACAAGATCACCCCGGGCATGCTGCTGGCCGCCCTGCGGCTGAACATCCCGACCGTCTTCGTCTCCGGCGGGCCCATGGAGGCCGGCAAGACCGTGGCGATCGAGGGCGTCGTGCACTCCAAGATCGACCTGATCGACGCGATGATCGCCTCCTCCAACGAGGCCGTCACCGACGAACAGCTCGGCGAGATCGAGCGCTCGGCCTGCCCGACCTGCGGTTCCTGCTCCGGCATGTTCACCGCCAACTCGATGAACTGCCTCACCGAGGCGATCGGCCTGGCGCTGCCGGGCAACGGCTCGACGCTGGCGACCCACGCCGCGCGCCGGTCGCTCTTCGTCGAGGCCGGCCGCACCGCCGTGGAGATCGCCAAGCGGTGGTACGACGGCGACGACGCCTCCGTGCTGCCGCGCGCCGTCGCCAGCCGGGCCGCGTTCGAGAACGCGGTCGCCCTGGACGTGGCGATGGGCGGCTCGACCAACACGATCCTGCACCTGCTCGCCGCCGCCCGCGAGGCCGAGCTGGACTTCGACGTCGCCGACATCGACGCCGTCTCCCGCCGGGTGCCCTGCCTGGCCAAGGTCGCGCCGAACTCCCCGCAGTACCACATGGAGGACGTGCACCGGGCCGGCGGCATCCCGGCCATCCTCGGCGAACTGGACCGGGCCGGCCTGCTCCACCGGGACGTGCACGCCGTGCACTCCCCCAGCCTGGAGCGCTGGCTCGCCGACTGGGACGTCCGGGGCGGTGCGGCGACGGCGGAGGCGGTCGAGCTGTTCCACGCCGCCCCGGGCGGGGTGCGCACCACCGAGCCGTTCTCCACCACCAACCGCTGGTCGTCGCTGGACACCGACGCGGCCGAGGGCTGCGTGCGGGACCTCGCCCACGCCTACAGCGCGGACGGCGGGCTGGCCATCCTGCACGGCAACCTGGCCCCGGAGGGCTGCGTGGTGAAGACCGCCGGGGTGCCCGAGGAGTGCCTGACCTTCCGGGGCCCGGCCAAGGTCTACGAGTCGCAGGACGACGCCGTCGAGGCGATCCTCAACAAGCGGATCGTCGCCGGCGACGTGGTGGTGATCCGCTACGAGGGGCCGAGGGGCGGCCCCGGCATGCAGGAGATGCTCTACCCGACCTCGTTCCTGAAGGGCCGGGGGCTGGGCCGGTCCTGCGCGCTGCTCACCGACGGCCGCTTCTCCGGCGGCACCTCCGGGCTCTCCATCGGGCACGTCTCACCGGAGGCGGCCTCCGGCGGGCTGATCGCCCTCGTCGAGTCGGGCGACGAGATCGTCATCGACATCCCGGCCCGGTCGATCGAGCTGAACGTGGCCCCCGACGTGCTGGAGGCCCGGCGGATCGCGCAGGAGAAGCGCGACAGGCCGTACACCCCGCTCGACCGGCAGCGGCCGGTGTCGGCGGCGCTGCGCGCGTACGCCTCGATGGCGACCTCGGCCAGCGACGGCGCCTACCGCCGCGTCCCGGAGTAGGCCTCGGGTCGGTAGCCGACGGAGATCTTGGTACGGGAGCGCCCCTGCCGGGGCCGTTCCCTGCCAAGATCTCCTGTCGCGGCAGCCGGTCAGTCGGTCACGATGTCGTTGACGTGGCGCAGCACGGGGCGGGTCGTCAGGGCCGCCGGGTCCAGTGGCGCGTCCGCCCGCACGGTGAAGGTGGCCGACTCGCCCGGCAGCAGGGTGACCAACGCCTCGTCGACGTCGGCCGCCGGGTCGAGCCGGTCCGGGAAGAGGGTCACGTCGCGCAGCACCGTGCGGGCGGTGACCCGGACCCGGTGCCCGCCGTCGACCGGCTCGACCGACGCGTCGTAGCGGGCCGCCGGCCAGTCCGCGTCGCGGTCCTCGGCGAAGAACCAGAGCGTTCGCTCCGCCGTCCCGTCCGCCTCGGCCACCAGCAGCTCGCGGCGGGCCTCCTCCGGCCGCGCCAGCTCCGCCGGCAGCGCCAGCTCGACCTTGGCGTACGCGGGGACGTCCAGCTCCAGCGTCGTCTTGGCCCGTGGCTCGCCGGCCAGGGTCAGCCGGGTCACCGAGGCGCTCGCCCGCCACGGGGCCGGCCCGTCGTTGACCGCGATCACAGCCAGGCCGCCCGCGCGGGGCTGGACGGTCAGCAGGCGGTCCGCGTACGCCCGGCGCAGCGCGTACCACAGCGGCTTGCGGCGGCCGTCGCCGTCGACGGCCGACCACGAGGTCACCGGCCAGCAGTCGTTCAGCTGCCAGACGATCGTGCCCGCGCAGACGTCCCGGTGGGAGCGGAAGTGCTCCACCGGCAGTGTCAACGGGCGGTCACCGTCGCCGCAGCCCGGCAACCTGAACCGCCACGGGAGCGCGATCATCGGAGGTGTCACCGCCTCGCAGGCGCACCGGGTCGCGCGTCCACAGCAAAGGGAACCGGCCGCCCGCCGGGTACTTAACCGGGAAAGCCGCCGACCGGCCCGACCTCGCGCGCCGGTCGGCCCGCCGCCGGCCGGTGCAGTAGCGTGGACCGCCGCCGGTCGCCCCGGCCTCGTGGTGACACCCGCCCGGGCGGGAGAGTGGAGGAGTACGCCGGTGAAGCGGCCCACGATCGCCGACGTCGCCCGCCGCGCCGGGGTGTCCAAGGGGGCGGTCTCCTACGCGCTGAACGGCCAGCCCGGGGTCTCCGAGGCCACCCGGCAGCGGATCCTCGCCATCGCCGCCGAGATCGGCTTCAACCCGAACCGCGCCGCCCGCTCCCTCTCCGGCGCCACCGCCGACGCGGTCGGCCTCACCCTGTGCCGCCCGGCCCGCACGCTCGGCATCGAGCCGTTCTTCATGGAGCTGATCAGCGGCGTCGAGGCCGAACTCTCCGCCCGTTCGTACGCCCTCACCCTCCAGGTGGTGGCCGACCAGGAGGCGGAGGTCGCGGTCCACCGCCGGTGGTGGGGCGAGCGCCGGGTCGACGGCGTCCTCGTCTGCGACCTGCGCGCCGACGACCGCCGGGTGCCGGTGCTGGAGGAGCTGGGCCTGCCCGCCGTGGTGATCGGCGGCCCGGGCGGCACCGGCCGGCTTGCCAGCGTGTGGTCCGACGACGCGGCGGCGCTGGTGGAGACCGTGGAGTACCTGGTCGCCCTCGGCCACCGCCGGATCGCCCGCGTCGGCGGCCTCCCCGCCCTGCTGCACACCGCGATCCGCACCGAGGCGTTCACCGAGGCGTGCCGGCGGCTCGGCTTGGCCGACGCGGTCACCGTGCCGTCCGACTACACCGGCGAGGAGGGGGCGCGCGCCACCCGCCGGCTGCTCAGCTCGGCCGGCCGCCCCACCGCCGTGATCTACGACAACGACGTGATGGCGATAGCGGGGCTGTCGGTGGCCCAGGAGATGGGCCTCGCCGTGCCGGGCGACCTGTCCATCGTGGCCTGGGACGACTCGCCGCTCTGCCAGCTGGTGCACCCGCCGCTGACCGCGCTCGGCCGGGACATCCCGGCGTACGGCGCGCACGCCGCCCGGCAGCTGCTCGCGGTGATCGGCGGCTCGCCGGCCGGCCAGGTGCAGGACGAGACGGCACACCTCACCCCGCGGGGCAGCACGGCGCCCCCGCGCGCCAGCTGAACCGCTTCAGTCACTCGCGGTTCTTCGCCACCACCGGCAGCTGGATTTCGGTGACGACGGAGCAGCCCGATGCCGTCGTAGTGACGCAGCATGCGGACCGACACCCGGCCGAGTCTGGCGAAGTCTCCGATGGTGAACATGGCCCCTCACACGTTCGGCCCTGACACGGTGTCAGAGTCAACCCAGGCCACGCGGGGTGCCCGGCGTGGGCGAGCCCGCCCCGGGCCGTCGCCGGTCAGCGCGAGGCCGACGGGAACTCCTCGAGGTACGCCTCGACCCGCTCCGCGGTCGCCGGGCGGGCCAGCGCGAAGCCCTGCCCGTACCGGCAGCCGGCCCGCCGCGCGCCGTCGACGAGGCTGACCGACTCCAGCTCCTCGGCCACGATGTCCAGCCCCAGCCGGTCCCCCACGTTGACCACCACGTCGATCAGCGGGCGCTGCGGGTCCGCCGGGTCGACCAGCTGCGGCCCGACCTTGAGCAGGTCGATCGGCAACCGGCGGAGCTGGGCCAGCGAGGCGTGCTCGGCCCGGAAGTCGTCCAGCGCGGTGCGCACGCCCAGCGAGCGCAGGCCGGCCAGCCGGGCCACCACCGTCGGCAGCTCGGCGCCCACCCGGGGCTCCGCCACCTCGACCACCAGCCGGTCCGGCGCCAGCCCGTACGCGTCCAGCACGGCCGCCGTCCGCGGCACGAAGTCGGGGGCGGTCAGCTCCCGGACCGTCACGTTCACCGCCATCCAGAGCTGCCGGCTCCCCGCCGACCAGGCGGCGAGCTGCCGGCAGGCCCGGTCCAGCACCCAGCAGCCCAGCTCCCCCACCATGTCGAGGTCCTCGGCCACCGGCAGGAACTCGGCGGGAAGCACCGTGCCGAGCACCGGGCTGCGCCAGCGCAGCAGCGCCTCCGTGCCGACCAGCTGCCGGTCGGCCAGGTCGAGCACCGGCTGGTAGACGAGGTCCAGCTCGCCCCGGGCCACCGCCCCGGGCAGCTCCCGTTCCAGGTCGAGCCGGCGGACGAGCTGCTCCTCCAGGTAGGCGTCGTACCACTCGACCCGGTCCCGGCCGAGCTGCACGGCCCGACGCCGGGCCAGGTCCGCCTGGCGCAGCACGGCCTCCGGGGCGCCGCCGCCGAGCTCGGCCAGCCCGACACCGGCGCGCAGCCGCAGCACCCCGCCCGCCACCGGGTAGGGCTGCGTGAGCGCGGCGAGCAGCCGGGTGCCCAGCGCGTACGCCAGCACCGGGCCGACCTCGGTGACCACGGCGAAGCCGGTCGCGGTGACGTCGGCGAGCAGGTCCCGGGGGCCGACGACGGCGCGGGCGCGGCGGACCACCTCGGCCAGCATGTCCTCGGGGACCTGGTGCCCGTCCGAGGCGGGGCCAGGGCCGTGCAGGTCGACGACGAGCAGCGCGCCGGCGGGAGCGCGCGCGTCCCGGCGGGCCGCGAGGGCCCGCAGCAGCGCCGGCCGGTCCACGGGCGCGCCGGAGGTGTCCGGGTCCGCCGAGCGGTGCCGGGCCGGCGGGGCGTCGGGTCGGGCCGGCTGCGCCGGGTCGTCCGCCCGGAGCAGGTCGCGCAGCACCAGCGGCGGGGCCAGCGCGAGCGCGAGCAGGACGGCGGTGACGTCCGGCGGCCCGCCGTCGCGCAACTGCCAGCCACTGGCCGCGACGGCCACGACGGCCGGGACCACGGCCCGGGGCCACACCCTGGTCGGCAGGGCGGGCGGGGCCGGCTCCGGGCCGGTCGCCCGCCGCGCCCCCGCCGCCGTCAGCAGCACCCCGGACACCAGCGGGGGTACGGACAGCAGCGCCGCCCGGTCCGGTGTCGCGCCCGTGGGGAGCGCGGCCAGCATCACCAGCCCGGCCAGGGTGAGCGCCACCCCGGCCCGGCAGCGGGCGGCGCCGGCACGCCGGTGCGGCCCGGTCAGCACGACGAGCACGGCGAGCGCGAGCCCGCCCAGGGCCACGGCCACGGCCAGCCGGACCGGCGGATCGAGGCGGTCGCGGGGCAGCAGCAGCCAGCCGGCAAGGACCAGCCCCAGGCCAGCGGCGGTCGCGTCGACGACCCCGCGCAGCCGGACCCGGGCGGACGGGTGGGGCCGCCACGCCGCCGGCGGCAGGCCCCCGGCGAAGAGCGCGGCGGCGGCGGCCAGCCCCGACCCGACGACGGCGGGCCGGTGGCCCGGCTCGGCGAGCGGGAGCACGGCCGCGGTGAGCCCCGCCGTCACCACCGCCGCGTCGAGCAGCACGGCGACGCGGCGGGGCGGCGCCGTGCGCCGACGGGCGGCACGGGACCGGGTCGGGGC
>NZ_JBFABB010000210.1:0-6939 GCF_040640035.1 Micromonospora sp. NPDC023633
GCGGGGCCGCCCGCTCCGGCCCGCCGGCGGACCCGCCGGCACCGCGGGGGCCAGCCGCGTCGGAGCGGTCCGACGACGACGGAGGTACGCCCTGATGCCGCTGTGGTTGGAGCTGGTCATCCGGGTGGGGGGCGTGCTCGTCGCGTTCCTCACCCTGCCGCTGCTGGTCGGGCAGGCCGAGCACAAGGTGATGGCGCACATGCAGGGCCGGCTCGGCCCGATGTACGCGGGCGGCTTCCACGGCTGGGCCCAGCTGGTCGCCGACGGCGTGAAGTTCGTCCAGAAGGAGGACGTCACGCCCCGGGAGGCGGACCGGGCGGTCTTCCGGCTCGCCCCGGCGGTCGCCCTCGTGCCCTACCTGCTGGTGCTGCTGGTGATCCCGCTCGGCCCGGACGACCTGGTCGGGCAGCCGCTGGACATCGGCCTGTTCTTCGTGCTGGCCGTCGTGGGCGTGGGCGTCGTGGCGGTGCTGATGTCGGCCTGGGCGTCGGCCAACAAGTACAGCCTCCTCGGCGGCCTGCGCGGGGCGGCCCAGCTGCTCGGCTACGAGCTGCCGCTGGTGCTGGCCGCCGCGTCGGTGGCGATGGCGGCCGGCACGCTCAGCCTCTCCGGCATCGTCGAGGCGTGGCAGCCGTGGTGGCTGCTCTGGCAGGCCCCCGCCATGGTCGTCTTCTTCCTCGCCGGGCTCGCCGAGATCCGCCGCCCGCCGTTCGACATGCCGGTCGCCGACTCGGAACTGGTCTTCGGCTACATGACGGAGTACACGGGCCTGCGGTTCGCGTTCTTCCTGCTCGCCGAGTACGTCGGCATCGTGGTGATCGCCGCGCTCACCACCGTGCTCTTCCTCGGCGGCTGGCAGGGCCCGTTCGCCGACGCGCAGCTCGGCTGGCTGTGGACCCTGCTGAAGGTGTTCGCCGTCTCGTTCCTGATCATCTGGCTCCGGGTGTCCTACCCCCGGCTGCGCGAGGACCAGCTCCAGCGCCTTTGCTGGCTCGTCCTGGTCCCCGTCTCCCTGGGCCAGCTCGTCCTCACCGCCGCCGTCCGCGTGGCGCTGTAGGGGGAAGGCCCGTGGGGGTCGGCCCCAACGGCACCGCGTGTGTGCCGTGGAGGCAGCCGGAGCTGCGGGGCGCGCCGTCAGCGCAGCGGGGTGTGGGCGGGGTCGACGCGCTCGGCGGGCGGGGGCGGCGGGGGCGGGGTGCCGTCGCCGAAGGGGCGGCCGCCGAGGGCCTCCCGGCCGTGCGGGGTGAGCCAGTTCGCCAGGTCGGGGCCGAGCGGCACCACGCCGGTCGGATTGATGTCGCGGTGCACCTCGTAGTAGTGCCGTTTGATGTGGTCGAAGTCGATCGTGTCGCCGAAGCCGGGCGTCTGGAACAGGTCCCGGGCGTACGCCCAGAGCACCGGCATCTCCGTCAGCTTGCTCCGGTTGCACTTGAAGTGGCCGTGGTAGACGGGGTCGAAGCGGACCAGCGTGGTGAACAGCCGCACGTCCGCCTCGGTGATGGTGTCCCCGACCAGGTAGCGCTGCCCGGCCAGCCGCTCGCCCAGCCAGTCCAGCCGGTCGAACAGCCGGCGGTACGCCTTCTCGTACGCCGCCTGGTCGCCGGCGAAGCCGCACCGGTAGACGCCGTTGTTGACGTCCCGGAACAGCACCGCGCTGACCTCGTCGATCTCGTCGCGCAGCCGTTCCGGGTAGAGGTCGGGCGCCCCCTCGCGGTGGTACGCCGTCCACTCGGTGGAGAGGTCGAGGCTCATCCGCCCGAAGTCGTTGGTGACCACCTGCCCGGTCGGCACGTCCACGATCGCCGGCACGGTGATGCCCCGCTCGTAGCCGGGGAACCGGGCGAAGTACGCCTCGGCCAGCCGCTCGATGCCGAGCACCGGGTCGCGCCCGCCCGGGTCGAGGTCGAACGTCCAGCTCCGCTTGTCGTGGGTCGGGCCGGCCACCGCCATCGAGATCGCGTCCTCCAGCCCGAGCAGCCGTCGGACGATGATGAGCCGGTTCGCCCAGGGGCAGGCGCGGCTCACCGCCAGCCGGTACCGGCCGGGCTCCACCGGCCAGCCGTCCCGGGCGTCGGCGGTGATCCGGGTGGCGATGTAGCGCTGGTCCCGGGTGAACTCGCCGCCCGGCTCGACGTACCTGCCGCCGGTCCGCATGAGCACGTCGTCGCCGCTGGTGGCGCTGCCGCCACCCGTCGCCGTGCCGCCCGTCGTGCCGCCCTCGGTCGTGCCGCCCATGCCAGCCCTCCGCCGTCGCCCGTCGCTCGTCCCATCATGGCGGCTGCGCCGCCCTCGGGCGCGCCGTGTGCCGACCTCCGCCGTGAGGTCGAGCCCGGAGGCGGTGGGCCGGGTCCGGGCCGGGCGGCGGTTAGGCTGCCGCGATGATCGATGTGGAGGCGGCGGCCCGACGCTTCATCGCCGACGTGTGGAACGCCGCGCGGGAGGAGTCGGCGTACGAGCTGGTGTCGCCGGAGTGCCCGGGGCTGGGCGGGGCCGGCCCGGAGGCGACGCTGGCGTGGCACCGGGAACGGCGCGCCGCCTTCCCGGATCTGCGCTACAAGATCGTGGACGTGGTGGCCGCCGGGGACCGGGTGGCGGTGCACTGGCGGGCCGCGGGCACCCAGGCCGGGCCGTTCGGGCCGGTGCCGCCGACCGGGCAGGTGGTCAGCTACTCGGGGGCGAGCTTCCTGCGCTTCGACGACGCGGGCCGGATCGTCGACGTGTGGAGCTGCAACGAGCTGTTCCAGCTGCTCCAGCAGCTCGGCGTCGAGATGCTCCCGCCCGCGGCGGGTGGCCTCAGCGGGACCGGGGCGTGATCTTGGCGAGCGGGATGTCGATCTCCCACGGCTCCGGGACGAGGATGCCGTCGGTCATCCGGGCCTGCTCGACGTAGACCCGCCTGGCCGGGTCGAGCTTGTGGGCGTGCACGACGATCCCCGACTCGGTCTCGATCCGCCAGAAGTAGGGGATGTCCGCCTCGGCGTAGAGCGCGGGCTTGAGCACCCGGTCGATGCTCCGCGACCCCTCGGAGACGATCTCGACCACCAGCATCACCTCGTGGGGCCGGTAGTGCGAGGGGTTGCGCGAGGCCGCGTCCAGCTCCGTGACCAGCACGTCGGGGATGAAGGCCCGGGTGCGGGAGAGCCGCACCTCGACGCCCTGCGTGACGTCGAGGTCGGCGGGGCAGCTCTCGTCGAGCGCGGCCATGAGGCGACCGGCGATGGACTGGTGGAGTCGCGTGGGGGAGGGCGACACGATGAGGTTTCCGTCCAGGAGTTCGTGGCGGCGGCCGTCGTCGGGCAGGCGGTCGAGGTCGTCGACCGTCCACCCGCCCGGCGGCGGATAGTCGCCCTGCAGCGCGGCGGTCATGGCGAGCCCTTTCCGGTGCGTCGTTCTCCCCGCCTCACCGTACCGCCGGCAGACCCCGGGTGGTGGTCGCGCGCGCCGCGGCCACAGGGCAGGATGGTCGGCATGACCGACCGCAGCGAGCGCAGCGAGCCGGGCGGCGCCGGCGGAGACCGTGGCCTGCCGGGCGCGGGACTGGTGAAGGGGCTCGCGGTCACGTTGAAGACGATGACCCGCCGCTCGACCACCCAGCAGTACCCGGATGTCGCCCCCGAGCTGCCGCCCCGCTCGCGCGGGGTGATCGCGCTGCTGGAGGAGAACTGCACGGTCTGCATGCTGTGCGCCCGGGAGTGTCCGGACTGGTGCATCTACATCGACTCGCACAAGGAGGAGGTGGCGGTGCCCGGCGCCGCCCGCCCCCGCCAGCGCAACGTGCTCGACAAGTTCGACATCGACTTCTCGCTCTGCATGTACTGCGGAATCTGCGTGGAGGTCTGCCCCTTCGACGCCCTCTACTGGTCGCCGGAGTTCGAATACTCCGAGTACGACATCAAGGACCTGCTGCACGACAAGGACCACCTCGGCCAGTGGATGGGCACCGTACCGCCGCCGCCCGCGCACGACCCGAACGGTGAGCCGGCGAAGGAGGAGACCGCCGCCGCGCGCAAGGCCGCGGTCCCGGCCGCGCCCCGTCCCGCCGCCCCGACCGTACGCCCCGAGCCCGAGGCCGGCGCATGACCGGTGCGGACGTGCTGCTGCTCGCCCTCGGCGCGGTGGCGGTCGGTTCGGGGGTGCTGGTGGTGGCGACGCGGCACCTGGTCCGGGCCGGCCTCTACCTGGTGGTCTGCCTCGGCGCGCTGGCCGGGGCGTACCTGGTGCTCACCGCCGAGCTGGTGGCCTGGGTGCAGGTGCTGATCTACGTCGGCGCGGTGGTGGTGCTGCTGCTCTTCGCGGTGATGCTCACCCGCGCCCCGATCGGCGCCTCGGACGACCTGGACCGGCCCGGTTGGGCCGCGGCGCTGGTCGGCGGCGGCACCGGGCTCGGGCTGGCCGTCCTGCTGGTCGACGCGTACCGCTGGACGGCCGTTGAGCTGCCCGACGCGGGCACCGCGGAACGCCTCGGCGACCAGATCTTCCGCAGCTGGGTGCTCCCCTTCGAGGTGCTCTCGGTGCTGCTGCTGGCCGCCCTGGTCGGCGCCATCGTGATCTCCCGCCCCGACATCGGCCGGCCGAGGGCCCAGGGGCCACGCGCCGATCGGCCCGGTGCGGACCAGTCCCGCACCGACCGGTCCGGCAGGGCGGTCGCCGGCGGGGATCCGGGCGACGACGGAGGGTTGTCGCGGTGAGACCCGTCATCCCGTACGTCACCGCCGCGCTGCTGTTCGGCCTCGGCGTCTACGGCGTGCTGCGCCGCCGCAACGCGGTGCTGGTGCTGATGGCCGTCGAGCTGATGCTCAACGCGGTCAACCTGATCCTGGTCACCGCCGACACCACCGTGCGCGCGCAACTGCCGCACGGCGGGCAGGTCTTCGCGCTCTTCGTGATCGTGCTGGCCGCCGCCGAGATCGGCGTCGGCCTGGCGATCGTGCTCCAGCTCTACCGGCTGCGGGCCACCGTCGCCGTCGACGAGGTGCCGCTGACCGAGGGCGCGCCGACCGGACCTCCGGCCGAGCCGGCCACCGCCGCCGTCGGCACCGACGCCCGGCCCGCCGGGACCGCCCGGCCCGGGTCCGCCGACCGCCCGGAGGGGGAGCGGTGAGCACGACCACCCTGCTCGGCACGCTGCTGCCGGCCGTACCGCTGGTGGCGGGTCTGCTCGGCCTGCTGCTGCCGCCCTCGCCGCCCGGTGCCGGGACGGGCGGGGACCGCGCTCGGCGGGCGGCGATCGCGCTCGGCGTGGCCGGGGCGGCCGGTGCGCTGACGCTCGCCGTCGCCCTGCTGGTCACCCTCGACCGGCCCGCCGAGGCGTCCACCACCTGGGTGGACCTGGGCGGGCTGACCGTGAGCCTCGGGGTGCGGCTGGACGGCGCCGCCGCGCTGGTCGCCGTCGCGGTCGCGGCGGTGGCCCTGGCCGTGCAGGTCTACTCGGTCGGCTACCTGCGTCGGGGCCCGCACGACGACGTCGACACCGACCACCGCTACCCGCCGTACGCGGCGCAGATCAGCCTCTTCACCGCCGCCATGCTGCTGGTGGTGGTCGCCGGCGACCTGATCCTGCTCCTGGTCGGCTGGGAGGTGATGGGCATCTGCTCCTACCTGCTCATCGCCCACGACCGCCGGCTGCCGGAGGCGCCGGCCGCCGCCATGAAGGCGTTCCTGGTGACCCGGGTCGGCGACGTCGGCTTCCTGCTCGGCATCGCGCTGCTCGGCGTCTCCGCCGGCAGTTTCCGGATCGCCGACGTGCTCGCCCACGACCACGCCACCGGCACGCTGACCGCCGCCTGCCTGCTGCTGCTCGCCGGGGTGGCCGGCAAGAGCGCCCAGTTCCCCCTGCACACCTGGCTGCCCGACGCGATGGCCGGCCCGACGCCGATCTCGGCGCTGATCCACGCCGCCACCATGGTCGCCGCCGGCGTGTACGCCGTGACCCGGCTCTACCCACTGTTCGAGGTGACCCCGGTGGCGCTGGCCGTGCTCGGCGTGACGGCCTCGGTCACCCTGCTGCTCGGCGCGTTCGCCGCCACCGCCCAGGACGACCTCAAGCGGGTGCTGGCCTGGTCGACGGTCTCGCAGATCGGCTACATGACGGGCGCGCTGGCGGTCGGCTCCACGCCGGCCGCGCTGTTCCACCTGCTCACCCACGCCGCGTTCAAGGCGCTGCTCTTCCTCGCGGCCGGCGCGGTGATCCACGCGGTCGGCACCACGCTGATGTCCCGGATGGGCGGGCTGCGCCGGGGCATGCCGGTCACCTTCTGGTGCACCGTCGTCGGGCTCGGGGCGCTGGCGGGGGTGCCGCCGCTGTCGGGCTTCTGGAGCAAGGACGGCGTGCTCGCCGTCGCCCAGGAGGCCGCCCTGCACGGTGCCGGGCCCGCCCCGTCCTGGGTGGGCTGGCTGGTCTGGCTGGCCGGGCTCGTCGGCGTCGCGGTCACCGCCTGGTACGCGACCCGCCTGCTGCTGCGCACCTTCCTCGGCGAGACGCGGATGCCGCTGGCCCACCCGCACGACCCGCCCGCCGTGATGCGCTGGCCGGTGCTGCTGCTCGCCGTGCCGGCCGCCCTGCTCGGCCTCGCCGGCTTCGACTGGGCCTTCGCGCGCCGGCTGCTGCTGACGCCCGCCGTGAGCGAGCCGGCCGGCGAGCACCTCCTGATCCACGTCGGCCCGGAGCTGCTGCTGCCGCTGGCGCTGCTGGCCGTCGGGGCGGGGCTCGCCTGGCTGCGCTGGCGGCGGGACCCGGCCGCCGACCCGGCGACCGCGCTGGGTCCGCTGCGGCCGGTCTTCGCCGCCGCGTTCCGGCTCGACGACGTCCAGCGCGCCCTGGTCGTACGCCCGACGAAGGCGCTGGCCCGCGCGGCGCGTACCGCCGACGAGGTCGTGGTGGACGGCGCGGTCGAGGGCAGCGGCCGGGCCGCGCTCGGCCTCGGCGGCGGCCTGGCGGCG
>NZ_JBFABB010000211.1:0-6899 GCF_040640035.1 Micromonospora sp. NPDC023633
GGCGGCGGCCCGGGGACGCGGCTGACCGACCGGCCGGCCCGGCGGGCGAGCGCGGCGAAGGCCGTCGCGTCGACGATGGCGGCGCCGCCGGGGTCGTTGTTGAAGTAGACGTACGCGGCCTCGTCGTCGCCGAAGCCGTCGGCGAGCCGGCGCACCCAGGAGGCGAGCGAGGTGCGGCCGTAGCGGGGCCAGGGGTTGGCCCGCCCCTCGTGCAGGCGCAGGTAGCCGAAGTCGGTGGTGCGCCAGCGGGGCGCGACGGGCCGGCCGAGCCGGTCCGCCCAGACCAGCGCCGCCCGCCGCCGCTCCAGCACGGCGCGGGTGGCGTCGGTCCACCACGAGGGGTGCCGCGGCTCGACGGCGATCCGCACCTCGGCGGGGAAGAGCCGTAGCGTGGCGTCCAGTGCCGCCGGGTCGGCGGGCAGGTTCGGGGGCAGTTGCAGGAGCACCGGGCCGAGCCGGTCGCCCAGCGCGGTGGCCCGATCCAGGAAACGGGCCACCGGCTCGGCCGGGTCGCGCAGGCGCTTGATGTGGGTGAGGTAGCGGCTCATCTTCACCGCCACGCAGAAGTCGTCGGGGGTGCGGGCACGCCAGGCGGCGAAGGTGTCGCGCTCGGGCAGCCGGTAGAAGGCGTTGTTCACCTCCACCGTGGCGAACCGGGCGGCGAAGTGCTCCAGCCAGAGCCGCTGCGGCAGCCCGGCCGGATAGAAGCGGCCCCGCCAGTCGCGGTACTGCCACCCCGAGGTGCCGAGCAGGATCATCCGCCGCCCCTACCAGAGGTCGAAGTGGAAGACCTCGAAGGCGGCGCCGTGGCGGACGCCCAGCCGGGTGCCGGCGGGACGGCTGAGCCCTTCGAGGAACTCCTCGGCGTCGAAGCTGCCGTCGCCCAGCCCGGCCAGGTACGCGTCGTGCGCCCTGAGCGAGGCCACGCCCCGCCTGAAGGTGTCGGTGACGTCCACCCCGTGCGCGGCGAGGGGGGAGGAGGCGGCCCAGACCTGGCGCACCCCGTTCCACGGCTCGACCCCGTCGACGAGCTGCTCCGGGAACACCCACCGGTTGCCGGCGTCGCGGACGGCGTCCAGCACCGCCCGCCCGGTGGCGATGTGGTCGGCCTGGTTCAGCGTGTACGCGCCGTCCCAGGTGTCCCGGAAGTTGTTGGTGATCACGATCTCGGGGCGGTGCCGGCGGACCACCCCGGCCAGGGTGCGGCGCAGCGGCACGCCGTACTCGAGGATGCCGTCGGGGAGGCCGAGGAACTCCACGGTCTCCACCCCGACCAGGGCCGCGGACTCGCGCTGCTCCCGTTCCCGCACCTCTCTGGTCCGCGGCGGGGGCATCGCGTCGATGCCGGCCTCGCCGCTGGTGACGAGGCAGTAGACGACCTGTTTGCCCTGCGCCGTCCAGCGGGCGACCGCGGCGGCGGCGCCGAACTCCAGGTCGTCGGGGTGGGCCACGATCGCCAGCGCGCGCTGCCACTGCTCGGTCACCGGCTCGAGCGGGCGGGGCCCGGTCGTCTCGGTCATCGTCACCTCCTGGTCGAGAGGACATCCTGTCACCCGTCGGCGCCGTGGCGCCGCGCGACGGCGCACCTCCGACGGCCCGACCGGGCACGGCGAACCGCCGGTGTGAACCGGATCGGACGTCTACGGTGGGGTTAGAGAAGATCGCGCGGGGGGTACCACCCGCTGCACGACGGACCCCGGCGTAACGGCGGGGCGGCACATCCCTAGGGAGCACCGATGGCACTCAACGACGACGACATGCAGACCACCAGCGGTGGCGGCCTCGAGGGCCCGGCCGACGGCGGCGCGACCCCGGGCCAGCAGGACGGTGGCGCCGACGGTGGTGCCGACCGCGGTGCCGAGCGTGGTGCCGACAAGGGCGCCGACCAGGGTGCGGAGGGCCCCGCCGACGGCGGCGCGACCCCCGGCCAGCAGGACGGCGGCGCCGACGGTGGCGCGGAGGGCCCCGCCGACGGCGGTGCGACCCCGGGCCAGCAGGACGGTGGCGCCGACGGCAGCGCCGCCTGACGGATCGCCGTGACAGACATCGACCCGCCGGGCGGCCACGGCCGCCCGGCGGTGCCGTCCGAGGCCGCCGCCGCGCTCGCCCGCTGCGTGTCGGTCGAGCCCGCGAAGTTCGCCGCCGCCCACTGGGGACGCACGCCGCTGCTCTCCCGCGCCGACGAGCTGCCCAACCCGGCCGGCTTCACCGATCTGCTCAGCCCCGCCGACGCTGACGAGCTGCTCAGCCGCCGCGGCCTGCGCACACCGTTCCTGCGGATCGCCAAGGACGGCCAGCTCGTGCCGGTGGCCCGCTTCACCGGCGGTGGCGGCGCCGGCGCGGAGATCGCCGACCAGGTCCTCGACGAGCGGGTGCTGGAGCTGTACGCCGGCGGTGCCACCCTCGTCCTGCAGGGCCTGCACCGCACCTGGCCGGCCCTGATCGACTTCACCCGCGAGCTCGGCACCGCCGTCGGGCAGCCGTTGCAGGTCAACGCCTACCTGACCCCGGCCGGCAGCCAGGGCTTCGCCACCCACTACGACACCCACGACGTCTTCGTCCTCCAGGTCGACGGCCGCAAGCACTGGCGGATCCACCCGCCGGTGCTGCCCGACCCGCTGGAGAAGCAGACCTGGGGCGGCCGGGCCGACGAGGTCGCCGCCACCGCCGACGGGCCCGCCGCGCTGGACGTGGTGCTCGCCCCCGGCGACGCGCTCTACCTGCCCCGCGGCTGGCTGCACAGCGCGCAGGCCCAGGAGTCCAGCTCGCTGCATCTGACCGTCGGCGTACGGGCGCTGACCCGCTACGCCATGGTCGAGGAGCTGCTCGCCCTCGCCGCCGAGGACCAGCGGCTGCGCGCCACGCTGCCGTTCGGCACCGACGTGGCCGACCCGGACGCGATCGAGCCGGAGCTGACCGAGACGGTGGAGGCGCTGCGGGACTGGCTGCTGCGGGCCGACCCGGCGGTGGTCGCCGCCCGGCTGCGGCAGCGCGCCTGGCCGGCCGCCCGGCCCGCGCCCATCCGGCCCCTGGCCCAGGCCGCCGCGCTGGCGGCGCTGGACGTCGACACCCGGCTCGCCTCGCGCCCCGGCCTGCGCTGGCGGCTCACCCCCCGCGGTGACCGGGTCGCGCTGGTGCTGTTCGACCGCACGATCACCCTGCCCGCGTCGTGCGCGCCGGCCGTGCACGCCCTGCTCGGCGCCAAATCCGTCCGGGTCGGCGACCTGCCGGGACTGGACGACGACGCCGACCGGCTCACCCTGGCCCGCCGCCTGCTGCGCGAGGCGGTGCTGGTTCCCGCCTGAGCGGGGCCACGATTCAGCAGCGGGGCCACGGTTCGGCAACGGGGCCGCGGTTCAGCAGCGGGGCGACGGTTCAGCGGCCGGCGACCAGCAGCGCGACGGTGGTCACCAGCCCGGCGACGAGCACGACGGTCATCGGCCGCGGGCCGAGCACGGCGTGCCGACGGTCGGCGAGGACCTTCGCCGGCACCAGACCGACCAGCGGGCCCAGCAGGGTCACCACCAGGGCCAGCACCGGCAGCCCGACCCCCAGCTCGCCGCCGTACCGGTCGCCCGCCGCCCGGGCCGCGCCGCCGAGGGCGTACGCGAGCACCGCGCCGGCCACCCCGCACAACGCCAGCAACGGGTTGACCGAGCCCGGCAGGTCGCCCGGCTGGCGGGTGCGGTTGAGCAGGTCCCGCACGCCGGCCAGCAGCGGAGCCGGGTCACCCGTCGCCCCGGGCACCGGCGCCGGTGGCCCGCCCACCCGGCGGCCCGAGCCACCGAGCCGACCGCGCAGCAGCTGCCACAGGTCGGCGACCTCGGCGTCCACCCGTTCCTGCTCCTCCCGGGCGTCCACCAGCTCCCGCTCCGCGCGCCGCAGGTCGGCCTCCGCCTCGGCGACGGCCCGCTCGGCTGCGGCGCACTGCTGGTCGTGCCAGGTGTGCGCCTCGGCCCGCTGGACGCGCACCCGCGCGCTCAGCTCGGCAAGCCGACGGATCTGGGCCGCGTACGTCTCGCTGGTCACCGGTTCGTTCATCGCGCCGGCCCGTAGGGGATGATCACCTGGCCGGTGCGGTGCACCGCCCGGTCGAAGAACAGCCCCCGCCAGGGGCGGGGATACCAGTCGGGGCCGCCGGTGCCCGGATACAGCGACGAACCCAGCTCGCCACCGTGGGCGTCCAGCGCCACCCAGGCGCCGATCTGGTCCGTCCGGGCCGCCGGCCCGCCCAGGTCGGCGCGCATCCGGGCGACACCCCGCCACCAGGCCAGCACGTGGGTGCGCCGCTCCGGCCCGTCGTGCAGGATCCGGCGCAGCTCCTCCAGCCCGGTGCGTCGGCCGATCCGCGTCGCCAGCGTCCCGGCCGCCGCGTCGACGGCGAAGAGCAGCAGGTAGTGCGGGGTGCCCGGCGTGGCGAGCCCTTCGGCGGTCTCGGCCATCAGCTCGCCGACCGTCTCCTCGTCGTACCAGGCGGCGTCGTCGGCGAGATCCTCGTAGAGGGACCGGGCGGCCGGGTCGGCGTCCGGGTCGAGGCAGGCGATGGAGAACCGGGCCGTGCCGGGGCGGTGCTGGCGGGCCAGGGAGCGGGCCGCCGCGTCGAGCACCGCGCAGGCCTCGTCGACCCGGGTGCCGAGCACCGCCAGGTTGCGGCCGGGAGCCCGGGGCAGCCGCAGCGCCGCCGAGCGGGCCTGCACGTCGATGATCTCGCCGAGCAACGCGACCGGCGCACGCGGGTGCCCCGTCTCCGGCGCGGTCAGCGCCCGGAAGTCCGGCGCGTCGGCCAGCCGGGGGATCGCGTCGCCGTCGAAGAGCCGGGCCGGTGCGGCGTCCTGCGGCCGCATCCGCCACAGCCGGTGCTGCAACTCGCTCCACGTCTCCCAGTCGCTCGCCGACGGGATCCGGGCCACCTGGTTGCCCTCCGCCATGCCCGACTCGGCGTTGACCACCGCGTGGTGACGAGGCAGGGACTGGGCGGCGTCGTTGCGCTCGGCGAGGATCCGCAGGGCCTTCGGCAGCGCGATGCGCAACGTGAACTGCGCGACCAGGGCCGGCCGGCCCCACAGCGCCTCGATGCCGCGCACGTCCTGGGAGGCGAGCACCAGGTGGATGCCCTGGGAGCGGCCGCGCCGGGCCAGGTCCTCCAGCAGGTCGGCCGCCTCCCGGGCGACCACGTCCCGCCCGGCCAGCAGCATCTGGAACTCGTCGACCACCGCGACGATCCGCGGCCAGTGCCCCGTGGGGTCGACCGCGCGCAGCTCGGCGAGCTTGGTGACCTCGTGCTTCTTCGCGGCGTCGGCCCGCCGGCGCAGCTCCTCGGCGAGGAAGCGCAGCAACGCCAGGCCGAACTCCCGGTCGGTGTTGACGTTGATCCCGACGAGCCGCATGTGCGGCAGCCAGCTCGGGTCCCGCCGGCCCTTGGCGAACCGGGCGAAGGACACCCCCTCCTTAAAGTCCAGCAGGTAGAACTCCAGCTCGCTGGGGGAGTAGCGGGCGGCCAGCGCGCCGATCCAGGCGAAGATCAGGTTCGTCTTGCCGGTGCCGGACGGGCCGCCGATCAGCGCGTGCGGCGGGTAGTCGCCCAGGGTGAGCAGGACCGGCCGGCCGTGCGGGCCCTCGCCGATCGGGGCGGTCAACCCGGTGGCGGAATCCTCCCGCCACATCTGCTCCGCGGGCGGCAGCAGGTCGGTGAACGGAGTCGGGGCGGGACCGGCGTTCACCCGCGCCGCCACCTCCCGGCAGGTCTCGGTGACCAGGGCCGGCGGGGGCGGCGGGTCGAGGCGTACGGGCAGGCCGGTCGGCCCGCCGATCCGGGCGCCGTCGGCGTGCGCGCCCACCCGGGTCACGGTGGGATCCTGAGGCAGCGACACGCCCCGGACCACCAGGTGCACGCCGCAGGCCGCTCCGGTGCGGACCACCCGGTCGAGTTGGCCGCGCTCGTGCCGCGACAGCTCGTCGCCGCCCAGCAGCACCGCCACCCGCCACGGCTCGGGCCGGCGACCGGTGGCGGCGGCCAGCTCGCGCAGCGAGCCGTACTCCCCGGCCAGCACTGTCTCGTTGATCCGGCGGATCTGCTCGACCAGATCGTCGAGCAGCCGGGCCAGCCCGCCCGGGCCGACGAAGGTGAGCAGCCCGGCGGTGCCGAGGGGCGCGAAACCGGCCAGGCCGCCGCCCAGGTGCTCGGGGTCGTAGCCGACCAGCCGGACGGCGCCCGGGTCGGCCCGCCCGACGCCGCGCAGCAGCAGCGCCGACACCACCGCGTCGCAGCCCTCCCGGTCGTCCCCGGTCAGCTCGACGTGGCCGGCGTCGAGCAGCGGCACCAGCGCCGGCACCGGTTCGGCGCCGGGGATGCGTACCGTGCCGATGCGCAGCGCGCCCGGCGGTTCGGCCCGCCGGGTCGGGGTGGGCCGCCACCGCGTCCAGTCCGCGCTGGCCGCGCCGGGGGCCTCCCGCTGCGCCGCGTCCGCCGCGCGCCGGGCCAGCTCCGCGATCCGCGCGGCGTGCCGATCGTCGATCTCGGCCAGCCGCCGGTCGCGCTGCGCGCCCACCCGCTCCGGCACGACCGCCGCGGCCCGCCGGACCTTCGCCAGCCGCTCCCGGGCCGTGGTCAGCTCGGCCTGTGCGGTGGACAGCCGGGTCCGGGTCGCGCCGAGGGCCTCGCCCAGCATGCCCCGGACCCGGGTGACGAGCTGGCTGCGCCGGTCAGCCATCGACGCCCCGCCCGCGCGGATCCGCGCCGCCGCCCGCCGCCGGCCGGCCGGAGGGCGGACTCGACCAGACGCGGCCGGCCGAGCCGGGCCGCCCCGCGCCGCGCAGGTTGCCGATGCCGCCGAGCACCGCGGCGGTGAACGCCTTGAGGCCGAGCAGGAAGCCGACGCTGTAGGTGAGGGTCTGGATCC
>NZ_JBFABB010000212.1:0-6703 GCF_040640035.1 Micromonospora sp. NPDC023633
GCCGGCGGTGACCGCCCGCCGGGCCCGCGCCCGCGGCGCCGTCCTGGTCGGCATCGCGGCCGGCGCCGTCGCCCTCTCGGGCATCTCGGCCGCCAGCGAGAACGCCGTCCCCGGCGACGCGCTGTACGGCATGAAGCGCTCCACCGAACGCGCCCAGCTCGCGCTGGCCAGCTCGGACGTCAGCCGGGGCCAACTGTTCCTGGACTTCGCCCGCACCCGGCTCGCCGAGGCGGCCGCCCTGCGCGGCGACGAGGACGGCTTCAGCGCGGTGCTGGACGACATGGACGCCGACACCCGCCAGGGCGTACGCCTGCTGACCACCGCCGCGACGCAGCGCTCCGACCCGGCGGCGCTGGACGCGGTCAACTCCTTCCTCACCGGCCAGCGCCGGGCGGTCGGCGGTCTCCTCGACGACGCCAGCCGGGCCGACCGCGACCGGACCCGCCGCTCCCTCGCCCTGCTCGACGCGGTCCGCAAGCGCTCCGACGCGCTGCGCGCGGCGATCGCCTGCGGCCTGCCCGCGCCCGCCGGCAGCGACGCCCTCGGCCCGGCCCCGGCCGCCTGCCCCGGCGACCGCTGACCACCTCGGCCGAATCCGGCCGGGACGTCCGCGCCACAGTTCACCCCTCGGGCGGCCGTTCGTCACCCGCACCCGGCTACCCTCGCCGGAGGCACACGACGCGCCGGTCGAGCGGAGGGAGGTCGCGTGGCCCGCAGCCGCAAGGTGACCGTCAGCACCGACGCCCACGGTCACACCGCCGGCTGGGCGGAGACCGACCTCGCGCCCCTGGCTCCCCCGGAGCCCGATCCGACCGCGGCGGCCTTCTTCGACGTCGACAACACGATGATGCGGGGCGCGTCGATCTACTGGTTCGCCCGGGGCCTCGCCGCGCGCAACTACTTCACCACCACCGACCTGGCCCGGTTCGCCTGGCAGCAGCTGCGGTTCCGGTTGCTCGCCACCGAGCACGCCGGAGACATGTCGCAGGCCAAGGAGGCCGCCCTCGCCTTCGTCGAGGGCTGGCGGGTGGACGACGTGGAGCGCCTCGCGGAGGAGATCTTCGACGAGCTGATGGCGCCCCGGATCTGGGCCGGCACCCGCCAGCTGGCCCAGCGGCACCTGGACGCCGGCGAGCGGGTCTGGCTGGTCAGCGCCGCGCCGGTGGAGATCGGCCGGGTGATCGCCGCGCGGCTGGGCCTGACCGGCGCGGTGGGCACGGTCGCCGAGATCGTCGACGGCGCGTACACCGGGCGGCTGGTCGGCGACCTGATGCACGGCCCGGCCAAGGCGGAGGCGGTCACCCAGCTCGCCGCGGTCGAAGGGCTGGACCTGCGCCGCTGCACCGCCTACAGCGACTCGTGCAACGACCTGCCGATGCTCTCCATGGTGGGCCGGGGGGTGGCGGTGAACCCGGACGCCGCCCTGTTCAGGGAGGCCCGGCAGCGCGGCTGGGACGTCCGCGACTTCCGCACCGGCCGCCGCGCCGTCAAGATCGCCGTGCCGTCCACCGCGGCGGCCGGCCTGGTCGCCGGGGCGGTCGGCGCCGGGCTGGCGCTGCACCGTCGCCGCCGCGACGGCTGACGACACCGCCCGCCCGTGCCCCTACGGGCCGAACGGGTCCGGACGCCGCTCCAGCAGCTGGTGCAGGGTCTGCTGGATGGTCTCCCGCACCTGGTCGGCGAGGTTGAACACGACCAGCGGGTCGTCGGCGGAGTCCGTCAGGTGCGCGGTGGGGATCGGCGGGCAGAACTCGATCAGCCACTTGCTCGGCAGCGGCACCATGCCGAGCGGCCCCAGCAGGGGAAAGGTCGGCGTGACCGGGAAGTAGGGCAGCTTGAGCAGGCGCGCCAGGGGCTTGATGTCGGCGAGCATCGGATAGATCTCCTCGCCGCCGACGATGGCGACCGGCACGATCGGGGTGCCGGTGCGCAGCGCCGCCGAGACGAACCCGCCCCGGCCGAAGCGTTGCAGCTTGTAGCGCTCGGAGTAGAGCTTGCCGATGCCCTTGAAGCCCTCGGGGAAGACGCCGACCAACTCGCCGTTGCCGAGCAGCCGCTCGGCGTCCGGGTTGCAGGCGACCGTCCCGCCGGTCTTGCGGGCGATCTCGGAGACCACCGGCATCCGGAAGACCAGGTCGGCGCCGAGCAGCCGCAGGTAGCGGCGGGCCGGGTGCTGGTCGTGCAGCGCGGCCGAGAGGATCAGCGCGTCCAGCGCCACGGTACCGGAGTGGTTGCCGACCACCAGGCCGGCGCCGTCGGCGGGCACGTGCTCCAGGCCGGTGACCTCGGTGCGGAACCAGTCCCGGTAGAGCATCCGCAGCAGCGGGTGGAAGACCGCCTCGGTGATCTCGGGATCGAAGCCGAACTCGTCGACCTCGTATTCGCCGGAGAGCCGCCGACGCAGGAACGCCAGGCCCCTGGCGACCTTGCGGTCCCAGTGGTCGCCGGGCCGGTCCGGCACCGCCGTCCCGTTCGGACCCGCGCCGCCCGGCGCCCGGTCCGCCACGGCGGCGGCCGGCTCGTCGGTGCCCACGGTGCCGGGCTCGTCGACGGCGGCCGGCGCGTCGTCCGCGACCGCCTCGTCGGTGGCGGCCGTGTCGGGCTCGTCGGGCGTGGCGGGGTGGTGTCCGTTGGCCCGCGCCGGCTCCGCGTCCGGTGCGGCCACGGTCAGCGGTACGTCGTAGCGGCCGTCGCGCCGCTCCTCCGGCCCGGTCACGAGCCCTCCCGCACGGCCGCCCGGACCTGCCGGATCCCGTCGAGCACGAGCTGCTCCGCGACGGCCAGCTGGTCCCGGTGCACCACGACCCCGCCGTAGTGGGCGCGGATGAAGTCGTCGAAGGCGGCGGCGGTGGAGCGGGGCGTGAAGCCGTACTCCCGCTCCAGCCGGCTGGTGTCGACGACCCGGCCGTGCACGAAGAGGTCGACCTGGTCCAGGCCGTAGCGGCCGAAGCCGAGGTTGCGGGCGATCGCGGCGGCGCTGGAGAGGCCGGGCTCCAGCACCGGCACGGCGACCCGGCCCGCCCGGCGGATCGCCTGCGAAAGGGAGAGCACCCCGGGCCCGGCCACGTTGTACGTCCCCGGATGGTCCTCGACGATCGACCGGTGCAGCACCTCCAGCGCGTCGTCGAAGTGCAGGAACTGCAACCGGGGGTCACGCCCGAACACGGTGGGCACCACCGGCCGGGAGAAGTAGCGGGTGAGGGTGGTGTCGGCGGTCGAGCCGATGAACGGCGCGAAGCGCAGCACGGTCGCGGTGACGTCGGGCCGGCGGCGGCGGAAGCCGCGGACGTACCCCTCGATGTCGAGGATGTCGCGGCCGAATCCCCCGCGCGGCACCTCGCGCGGCTCGGTCTCCTCGGTGAAGACGGCCGGGTCGCGGAACGACGCCCCGTAGGCGGCCGTCGAGGAGCGGACCACGAGCTTGCGCAGGCGGGGGGCGCGCTGGCACGCGGCGAGGAGCTGCATCGTGCCGATGACGTTCTGGTCCTTCATCGCCGAGCGACCGCCGTGCTGCGGGTCCGGCGAGGTGACCAGGGCGAGGTGGACCACCGCGTCGACGTCGAGGTCGGCGAGGAGGCCGCCGAGCGAGCCGAGGTCGATGCGGACGCGCTCGACCCGGTCGAGCAGGTCGGCGAACTCGGCGCCGGGCTCGGGCTGGTCCACGCCGATGACCCGCTCGATGCGGGGGTCGGCGGCGAGCCGGGCGGCGACGTGCGCGCCGAGGTAGCGGCTGACCCCGGTGACGACGACTACCCCCGGGGCACCTGGGGTGCCACCGGGGGTCATGTCGCGCACCTCCCCCGGCAGGTGGGATCGAGCCGGGACATCCGCGGCGTGATCACCTGAGCCTCCGAGGGTCGACAGTTGGCAAGTGACGACGGGAGCCGGGCCGGAACCCGGCCCCGGTCACTTGCCGAGACGGCGACGCTGGACGCGGGTCTTGCGCAGCAGCTTGCGGTGCTTCTTCTTAGCCATGCGCTTGCGGCGCTTCTTGACCACCGAGCCCATACGAAAGCCTTTCGATGCAACGTGCGGGGCGACCGGATGACGCCACGGTGTGGCGTCGGCGACCGCTTGCGGACAACGGACCGGACCAGCGGGGTAAGCGGCAGGGCGCACCTGCGGTCACGGTCGGGGTCCAGGGTAGCCGGAGAGCGTCAGCAGGACCAACGCGCCCCCGTCGATGCCCGTTACGTCGTGCTCGAGGGCGGTCCGCGGGAGGGTCAGGCGGTCTCCTGAAAGGCGCCCCGCAGGTATTCGTGCACGGCGTGTTCGGGCACCCGGAACGACCGGCCGACCCGCACCGCGGTGAGCTCACCGCTGTGCACCAGGCGGTAGACCGTCATCTTCGACACCCGCATCACCGTCGCCACCTCGGCGACGGTGAGGAACTTGACCTCCGACAGCCGTCCGTCGGACTGCGACCCGGCCATGGCTCACCGACCAATCCCATGCCCGGCGCGTGCCACCGGACGGGTTCGTCCCGCCCGGACCGGCGACGCGCGTGTTACCAGTACGGTAGCGGGACGGCTGTGACCGGCGCGATCCCTTCGTACAACTGATCATGATTCTCGCCGGTGTCCACCCGACCGGTCGGTTCGTTCTCGAACCTGTTGCGCCCGGCGTCCGGTCGGTCCTCGTCCGGACGATGCCGTCCCCGTGCCGCCCGGTCCCCAGGCGGTCGAACCGCTGCCCGGCACCTCGGACGCCACCCACCCCCGATCGGATCGGGGGCCGCCCGCCGAGCGGAAGGCGCCCGGTGGCTCCGGCGGCGCCACCGGAGCCACCGGGCGGGTGCCCCGGGCCGCTTCCGGACGCGGACCGGGGCTCCGCGCTGGGAGCGGGCACCAGTGTGTCAGGTCGGCCGGCGCGGCCCGACAGCGGTCGATCATGAATGCCGCGACCACCCCGGACGGCGCCGTCGGGGACCACGGCGCCGCTCGGATCCGTCAGCCGACCACGGCGCGGACGTGTCGGACGCACTCGTCGTGCAGGGCGGACCAGGGTTCGCCGAGGACCCGCTCGGCCGCCCGGTCCAGCGGCGCGCGCTCGTGCACCACGGCCGCGAAGAAGGCGAGCAGCCGCTCCGGGCCGAACCGGTCGACCAGATGCCGGACCGCCAGGTAGGAGATGCCGTAGCTGCCGCTGACCCGGTCGGCCGGGGCGTCGTCGGCCGGGCTGAGGCTGTCGAGCCGGCCGTCCCAGCCGCCGCCGAGCAGGCGCCGCACCTCGGCCAGTCCGGCGTACCGGTCGATCGGCTCGCCGTCGGCGCCCGCGTACTCGGCCAGCCCTTCGACCAGCCACCAGGTGCCCTTGCCCGGGTAACCCCGCTCGGGCAGGGACGCGGCGTGGGTCAGCTCGTGCCGGAGCAGGTCGTCCACCCCGTCGGCGGCGAGCCCGTCGGCGTTCAGCACCACCTCGTGGTGGCCGCCGCCGACCGTGACCGCGTACCCGCCCGTCCACTTCGGCCGGCCGCCGCCGTACCAGCGCTGCCACTCGCCCCGGCCGGCGTAGAAGATCCGGTACCGGTCCGGCGTGCGGCCGTCCACGGCGTACGTGTCGGCGATCCGGGCGGCGGCCTCCGCCTGGGCGAGCAGGCCGGGCAGTTTCCTGCGCAGGGCGGGAGTGGTGGCCACGAGCGTACGCGGGCCGACGGCCACGGCCAGCTCGCTGACCTCCCAGGGCCGGGTGCCGGTCTCGGCGGACCGGGACGGTTCCACGGCGATCAGCCGGGGCCGCTCCCCCTCCCGCCAACGGGTACCGGTCAGCACCCGGCTGGTGCGGCAGTCCGGCGTGACGAAGCAGTAGCGGAACTCGACCAGCAGCCGCCACTCGCCGGGCCGGCCCTCGACCGGGGTGGGCAGGCCGGTCGCGCCGGCCTGCCAGGCGGTCACCCGCAGCGCGCGCAGCGCGGCGTACCGGCGGCGCAGCTCCGGGTGCGCGGCCGGCTCCGCGACCGCCAGGAACCCGGCGCGGTCCCCGCCGAGCAGGGCAGCGGACTGCCGGGCCAGTTCCGCCGTCATGCGCTCACCGAGCCGGCGGGCGGCCGCGGTGGCGGGGTCGTCGGCCGCGGCGGCGGAGGGGCCCGGGGCCGGCGGGTCGCCCGCCCGCACCAGGCCGGCCAGCAGCGCCGCGGGCAGGCCACAGGCCAGCAGCAGCACGACCGCCGCCAGCGCCGCCCCGAGCGGCCCCAGCCGCCGCGACGGCTCGCTCGGCGCGGGTGATTCGGTCGGCGCGGCGGGCAGGTCCGGTTTCGCCGACACGGCGCGCGGGTCCGGCTCCGTGGGCGCAGCGCACTCGGCCCCGCCAGCCGGCTCCGCCCCGCCAGTGGGCTCACCTCCGTCAGTCGGCTCGGCACCGTCAGCGGGTTCGTCCCCATCAGCGGGCTTGTCCCCATCAGCGGGCTCGGCACCGTCAGCGGGGTCGGTCTTTCCCGTCGCGGTGGCCGGTGTGCCGTCCGGCAGTGGTCGGCCGTCCGTCCCGGGCTGCCCGTCAGTCACCCGCCGAAGGGTACGACCAATCAAGCGGCCCGGCGAGCACCGCCCGGCAGGTACGCGGCCCAGCGGCCCCGGCGGTGAAGACCCGGCGGGCAGGGGCCGGGTGGCTCAGGGCGGTTTCTAGGGGTCGTCGCAACACGTGGTTTGTTGATCAGGCCGCGAGTAGTTTATGCAGGCGCTCGGCTGGGGTTTCCCAGCCGAGCGTT
>NZ_JBFABB010000213.1:0-6689 GCF_040640035.1 Micromonospora sp. NPDC023633
ACCCCCCGGATCATCCAAACGACAGGGGCAGGAAGTCATACCGGGCCGGGCGACCGAGGGTCCCCGGCTGGGGACGATCAAGAAGGTAACGGGGGGGCCGACCCGCATCCACAGTCGGTCACGAGACGAAGTCGGTCCGCGCGCCATGTTGGCCGGGTCGGTGGAGG
Organism: Micromonospora sp. NPDC023633; assembly: GCF_040640035.1. NCBI lineage: Bacteria > Bacillati > Actinomycetota > Actinomycetes > Micromonosporales > Micromonosporaceae > Micromonospora > Micromonospora sp. NPDC023633. Next base: position 168 of record NZ_JBFABB010000213.1, read on the forward strand.
TGGACGGGCAGTCCGAGGTGCGCTTCGTCCGGGATCTGGCGGGACGGAGCCGGCCGGTCGGCCGATCGATCAGTTCCGGGGTCGTGCGTGGTCACAGCCTGCCGACCGCTGGCAGACTGACGCGCTCGTACCCGAAGGAGACGCATGGCGAAGCTCATCTACTCGATGGTCACCTCACTCGACGGCTACGCCGAGGCGGCGGAGGGCGGCCTCGGCACCGGGGCCGACGACCAGGAGGTGCACACCTTCATCAACGACCTCTTCCGCCCCGTCGGGACGTACCTCTACGGCCGACGGATGTACGAGACGATGGTCTACTGGGAGACCGCGCACACCGAGCCCGACCAGCCGCCGCACATCCTGCAGTACGCCCGCGACTGGCAGGCCGCGGAGAAGATCGTGTACTCCACGACGCTGGAGTCGGTGTCGAGCGCGAAGACCAGGATCGAGCGGACCTTCGACCCGGACGCGGTGCGCAGGCTCAAGGCCGAGGCCGATCACGACCTCACCGTCGACGGCCCGAACCTCGCCGCCCAGGCGATCGCGGCCGGCCTGGTGGACGAGTACCACCTGTTCATCACCACGAGCGTGGTCGGCGGCGGCAAGCGGTTCTTCCCCGACGGCGTGCGCCTCGATCTCGAACTGGTCGAGCAGCGTGCCTTCGACAGCGGACTGATCTACGCGCGCTACCGGACCCGCTGAGCCGCACCGGTTGGTGACGCTGCCGGCGGCCGAGCCGGGGCGGACGCTCGCGATCACACGTCGCCGACCGCGAGGCCGTCGGCACCGGTACGCCGCTGCCGTGGCGGCCGGCGCTCGGTTGTCGGTGCGCTAGTTGGACCGCGAGTGGGGCGGTGGGTTCCGTAGGTCCCGGACGGTTGAGCCAAGACGGCGGCCACAGTTGGCGGCGGTCGATTCGATCGGCGTCTTGACGGGCGGGTCGCGATGTGACGTAGTGGATCGAGCGATTCGGGTCGATGTCGGCCGGGCGCAACGGTCCGTGACGTCTAGGAGGCTTGTCCGTGTCTTTGTCTCGCCGCCAGTTCCTGTCCCGCTCGGCTGGAGCCGGTTTCGCCGTGGCCGTGGCGGGTTCGGTCAACGCCCTGTTCACCGCGGCACCCGCGCTGGGGGTGTCCGGCCCGAAGACCGGATACGGTCCGCTCGTGCCTGACCCGGCCGGCATGCTCGACCTGCCAGTGGGCTTTCGCTACACGGTGCTGTCTCGCGAAGGCACCGTCCGGCCCGACGGTGGCATCGTGCCGAGCCGGTTCGACGGTATGGGTTCCTTCGCCGACAAGGCGCGCGGCACCCGCCTGGTCCGCAACCATGAGTGCTCCCCGACCGCGAGGATCACGGTCGTGGCTCCACCGGAGCGCACGTACGACCCGGCGGCCGGGGGCGGGACCAGCACCCTCGTTGTCGACGCGTCGAACCGCGCCGTCTCCGAGCACGTCAGCCTCGGCGGGACGGCCATCAACTGTTCCGGCGGCCGGACGCCGTGGCGCACCTGGCTGACCTGCGAGGAGACCGAAGACAAGGCGGGTGCCCGCGGGTACGTGAAGGACCACGGGTTCGTCTTCGAGGTCGACCCGTACGACGATGCGCGCAACACCGATCCGACACCGCTGACCGCGATGGGCCGGTTCCAGCACGAGGCGGTCGCGGTCGACCCGCACACCGGCATCGTCTACGAGACCGAGGACGCCTTCGTGGCGCCGCTGGGCAGCTTCTACCGTTTCCTGCCGAACCGGCCGCTCGGCGGTCACGGGAGCCTGCGGGCAGGCGGCGTGCTGCAGGCCCTGCACGTCCCGGACCTGCCGGACCTGTCGGTGGTGACGAGCGCGGGCACGTCCTTCTCCGGAGTCGAGTGGCTGGACGTGCCGGACCCGCTGGCGACGACGGAGTCGGTCCGCGCCCAGGACTACGGCAAGCCGATCACCGGTGGGTACAAGATCGAGGGCGCCTGGTGGGGGGAGAACGACGGCTGCGCCTACTTTGTCTCGTCGTTCGCCCGGCGTGAGCAGGGCTCGGCCCGCGACCACGACGGCCAGGTCTGGCGGTACGACCCGCGAGCCAACACGTTGCGCCTGGAGACCATCTTCACCCGTCCCACCCCGGCACCGGAGAACCCGGAGTTCGACGCCCCGGACAACATCTGCATGTCACCGTACGGGGGCCTGATGATGTGCGAGGACGGGATCGGGGACCAGCACATCCTCGGTACGACCGCCGACGGCGAGGTGTTCGTCTTCGCACGTAACCGGGTCAACGTCGGCACCGCCGAGGACCCGGAGTACGGCGAGTTGGCCGGCGCGACGTTCTCCGCCGACGGCCGGACCATGTTCTTCAACGTCTACAACCCGGGCATCACGTACGCCGTCACCGGCCCCTGGAACCGCCGCCAGCGCTGACCCCGCAGCCGCTGTCGGTGCCGCCGGGGTCCCCACGTGATCGGGGAGCCCCGCCTCGCCGGGCCCCGGTGGAGGCTCAGACCAGGCCGGCGACGGCGCCTATCGCGGTGATGGCGACGGCGACCTGCTCGGTGAGGGTGCCGTCGACCGGCCACGAGCCGTCCGGGCGCTGGGTGGCGGTGAGCCGCCGGACCACGACGCGGAACACTGGATGGTGCGAGGGCAGCAACGTCGTCCGTAGCGTGCATCCGGCGCGGGCGACGTCGGCCGGCGGGGCGTCGAGCAGCCGCCGCGCCAGGTCGTCCAGCCCCTGGTCCGCCTCCTCGCGCAGCCCCACCGCCCACAGCAGGGCGGCGGCGAGCCAGGTGGTGGTGAGGCACGACGGCCAGGCATCTGAGGCCTCGACGGCGTCGCGCACCGCCCGGGCGGCCGGTCCGGCCGCCTCGGGCCGGTCCAGGACCGCCAGGCACCAGCCGACGTTGGCGGTCAGGTAGAGGGTGTCCTGCGACGGCAGGTGCCCGGTGTCCACGGCGGAGCGCACCGTGCCGTCCGGCGCGACCAGCGCGGCGAGCCAGTCGGCGCAACGGTCCACCCGTGAGCCGTACCGCAGGTCCAACTCGATGATCCGGTCGAGCCGTTCGCACGTCGCCGCCGCGGAGGGGGCGCCGGCTGACCAGGGCGCGGGGAATCCGCCCTCGGGAGACTGGTCGGCGAACAACGCGTCCGCCACGTCCAGCGGCGCCGGCCACACCCCGGTCAGCACCGTCGCCAGTCGGTGCCTGTCGGACTCGTCGCCGTGCGCGATCACCCACTCGACCGCCGCAGCAGTGTCGATCATGCGCGGAACTTAGCAAACCCGGGAACGAAGGGACGAGCTGAGGCACGCCTTCAGCGGGCCCGGCAGCCTGGTCGATCTTGATCGGGATCGTGGCCGGGATGCCACGCCCGGCGCAGTTCCGCCGCGATCGAGACCGAAACGAAGATCCACGACCTGTGGCCTGCGTACGCGGCACGCTGGGGGGACCGGTCGGCCGTGGCGGGATGTGCCCCGAGCGGTACGGGCCGTGGAAGCCGCCGACCGGCCGGTAGGGTCGTCCGCGTGGACCTGGAGGACACCGCCGCCCGGCTCGGGGTACCCGTCGAGGACGTCGACCGCATCCACCGGCTCGCCGGCGACCGGCCGTCGGCTCCGCTGCCCGCCAAGGCCGACGCGCCCGCGATCCTCGTCCGGCTCACGGTACAACCGGACGACGCCGCCGAGATCATGGCGGGCTGGCCCGACCCGGACTCTGCGCTGTGGACTCCGGAGCTGCGCTGGCTGCTCGACCGCTCGATCGCCCTGGTCCGCGCCGATCTCGGGGGCCACGGCTGGCTGTCGCCCGGTCCGGCGCTGCCGCGCGAACGCGGCCCCGCCTGGCGGCATCTCTACGTGTACGCGTACCTGGCCCTGGTCGACGTCGTCACGGCGTACCACCGCGACCACGGCATCGCCGATGCCGTGTCGTGGATGACCCTCGCGGACCTGGGCCGCAACCTCGCGATCGACCGGCGGATGCACCGTGAGGGCTGGCCGGTCATGCAGAGCTGGCTGACGCTGCACGCACGCGGCGGCATCTACGAGCTGGGCCGGCTGCAGCACCAGCGCGGCGGCACCGCCATCGACCTGCACATCCCCGAGTCGGGGCCGATGACCCCGGAGGCGGTCGCGGCGTCGCTCGACGAGGCCCGCGCGTTCTTCCCGCGCCACTTTCCCGACGAGCGCTACACGGCGTTCTCCTGCGGCTCGTGGTTGCTCGACCCGCAGCTGCTGGAGTACCTGCCCGGGGACTCCAACATCGTCCGGTTCCAGCGGAGGTTCGAGCTGGAGCCCTACGAGGAGCCGGAAGGGTTGGACGCCGACGTCGAGGTGCTGCGGTTCGTGTTCCGCACCCTGACCATGCCGCTCGACCAGCTGCCACGCCGCACCGTGCTCCAGCGCGCGATCGTCGACCACCTGAAGGCCGGCCGCCACTGGCACGTCCGCCGCGGCCGCTTCCCGATATAGCCACACCCCTAGGTTCTGTCCTGCGGATCTTGGCGGTCGGGCGCCTCCCCGTTGTTGGGCGCCCGGTAGACGCCAAGGTCAGGGACCGCTCCCGGCCCACAGAGTCTGATGGTCAGCAACCCGACCGTGGAGCTCTCGTGTGGACGGTGGCCAGTACGGTGCCTGGATGCGCCGTACCCTTCACCTCCCCGCCGCGCTGCTGCTGGTCGCCGTCCTGGCCGGCTGCGGCAGCGACTCTGAGCCGGCCGCCGCGCCGCCGACGTCCGCCCCGGCCGCGACTAGTGCCGCCCCCAGCCCATCTCCGTCGAGTGCCTCTCCCACACCTGCCGCGCCGAAGCCGCCTGTGGACGGCGGCAAGTACGAAAGCCCGCTCCTGCTCGTCGAGGCCCTCGGCGAGGGCGGCATCGACTGCACCGGCTACGAAGCGGTCGCAAGCCCCACCGGCGCGATCGCCCGCGGTAGCTGTTACGTCGCGGGCGAGGAGTACACCATCGGCATCTACAAGTCCGCAACGCAGGCCCGGCAACAGCCGAACGCCTTGGCTAAGCTGCTGAAAGGCGTTGCCGACATGGACCTGGTGCTCGGCCGGAACTGGACCGTGGGCTGTCCGGACCAGCCCTCCTGCCGGGAGGTAGCGGCAGTGCTGGGCGGGGAGGTGTTCCACGAAGCCGCCTGACCCCAGGCGCGACGAAAGACCGCCCCTGCCACCCCTCGACCGGGGACAGCAGGGGCGGCAGCCGTACCGGAGGGTGTCTCGTACACCACGCCGACGGTTCCACTCTGCGCGTCGACTTCGATTCCCTGGGCCGCGTCAGCGACATGTCCGCCAAGGTCAGCCCGTAGCCCGGTGCGGCGCCGTGCCGCGGTGACCGGCGGGCGCATGCCAAAAGAGAGCCACGCCAACACCTGCGGTGGGCAGTCGATGTCGTGGTTGACCGTGCTCGGGCCAATTCCTATCGCTCGGGGATAACTCCGGTCACCTGGGAGTTGCGGGTGAGGCTGTCGATGAATGCCTTGTCGGTCTCGTGCTCCGGGCAGACGGTCCACCTGTGCCGTTACGACAATCCTTCACCTACGTCACTAGCGCGGACGCGACCCGATGGGCCGTCCGGGATTCATTAGGTAACGGGCGGGCAGTGCGCTCCACCATCGCGCGACAGCGTTGATTGACAGTGACAAGCTTCTATAGTTTGCTGTTCTGTGCGACGAATTGGGTTCTCGACAGCGAGGACCCCGGGTGTCGAGGAGGACCGGCATGGATGGTGGGGGACGGCGGGTAGGTCGCCGCGTGGCCGCGGTCATGACGGCTGCGGTGCTGTCGACGACGGCATCTGCAGTGGTGTTGGCCGGGCCGGCGCAAGCCGCTGGGGTGCGGGCGGAGGTGGTCGCCGCCGCCCAGGCGTACCTCGGCACGCCCTACCGGCTGGCCTACGGCTGGACGTGCGGGACACGGGCGGTTGATTGCGAGTGCCTCAACCGGCACGCCATCTGGGACGGCACGTACGCCGCCACCGGACGCGGTCTGCAGCTCAACTACTGGTTGCAGGGGCAGATCAACCAGGGGCGCCGCACCAGCACTCCTCGCCCTGGTGACCTGATCTTCTGGGATACCGACCCTAACGACGGGATCCGCTACGGCGGCGATCTGGACCACACCGGCGTCTATATCGGGAACGACCGGGTCATCGACGCCAACGCCTACTACGGCTACGTCAAGTACGACTCGGTGACCCTCGGGGGCACCGAGCCTGACCCGATCTTCATCGACGTGCTGACGCCCAACGGGTACTGACGATTGAGGTCCACACCGCAGCGGCCGCCTACCAATCGCCAGACCCCGGGCTCGCTGGTAGCCGGGCGACCAGCGTTCAGCCCTCGACGATCGCTGGAGACCTGATGGCCCGCCCCAAGCTGCAAAACAAGCAGTGGGCCCCGCTTGTCAGCCGCGGCCCGGCGGGCCATCATCGTGCACAGCCTTAGAGAGTGTTGTGATACCTGGACGTGATCTTCGCTGACTGTGTCAGCGAAGATCACTTCTGTGTCGCTGTGTCTGTAAACCGGTGTACG
>NZ_JBFABB010000214.1:0-6638 GCF_040640035.1 Micromonospora sp. NPDC023633
TAGACGCTGACGCGGCCGATCGGGTCTTCACCAACCGATCAGGTGACCCAATGTTGCGGAGCAACTTCCGGCGCCAGGTGTGGCGGCCCGCGCTGCCGCCCGGCGCGCCGCGGGCATGCGGGCCGCCTGGTCGGTGGTACGCGCGCGGCCGGCCGCCCGGCTCGGCATCGTGGCGGTGGCGGTCGGCCACCTGGTCATGGTCGCGGTGATGGTGATGACCCCGGTGCGCCTGCACGAGTGGCACGACGACGCCGACGTGCTGCGGGTGGTCGGTCTCGTGCTGAGCCTGCACATCGCCGGCATGTACGCCCTCGCCCCGGTGGCGGGTTGGCTCACCGACCGGGTCGGCCGCCGGGCGGTGATCCTCGGCGGCGTCGGGCTGCTGCTCGCGGCGTGCGCGGTCGCCGGCACGGCCGGGCACCACACGGCCCGGCTCTCGGCCGGGTTGTTCCTGCTCGGCCTGGGCTGGTCGGGGACCATGGTCGCGGGCTCGACGCTGCTGTCGGAGTCGGTGCCGGTGGGGATCCGGCCGAGCGTCCAGGGTCTTTCCGACCTGACCATGGGGCTGGCCGGCGCCGCCGCCGGGGCGGTGAGCGGGTTTGTCGTGGAGGCGGCCGGTTATCCGGTGCTTACCCTGCTCGCGGCGGTCGCGGTGGTGCCCCTGGTGACGCTAGCGTTGCGGCCGGTGCCGGTGGGGGCACCGGACGAGGAGGACTGATCACGTGCGGCTGACCGACTTCTGGTCCCGGCTGGAGGAGGCGTTCGGCCCCGGCTACGCGGCCAGCATCGCCCGCGACCAGGTGCTCTCGCAGCTCGGTGGGCGCACCATCGAACAGGCCCTGGCGTCGGGTGAGCAGACCCACGTGGTGTGGCGCGCGGTCTGCGCCGCCTATCCCGACCGGGTGCCCGCGCGACTACGCTGAGCAGCCGGTTCGCGGCTTCCGCGTGTCGCTTGTCGCCTCGTACACCTGTTCGGCTATTGTCCACAGCGGGGTGCTCGTCCACAGCTCACGGCCGGTCGGCTGGTTTTCTGTCGGACCCAGCGCCTAGCGTGTCCGCGTGACGCGAAGCTCAGGAAAGACGCCGGCGAAGGCAGGGGTGGCAAACATGGCCGCAGGGCCCGACCGGGAGAAGGCACTCGACCTTGCTCTCGCACAGATCGACAAGCAGTTCGGCAAGGGTTCGGTGATGCGGCTGGGGGAGCGGCCGGTCATCCAGACCTCGGTGATCCCGACGGGTTCGATCGCGCTCGACGTGGCGCTCGGCGTGGGCGGTCTGCCCCGGGGCCGGGTCGTCGAGATCTACGGTCCCGAGTCCAGCGGTAAGACCACGGTGGCCCTGCACGCGGTGGCGAACGCCCAGCGGGCCGGCGGCATCGCCGCCTTCGTCGACGCCGAGCACGCGCTCGACCCGGAATACGCCAAGGCCCTCGGCGTCGACACCGACGCCCTGCTGGTCTCCCAGCCGGACACCGGCGAGCAGGCGCTGGAGATCGCGGACATGCTGGTCCGCTCCGGCGCGATCGACATCATCGTCATCGACTCGGTGGCCGCGCTGGTGCCGCGCGCCGAGATCGAGGGCGAGATGGGCGACAGCCACGTGGGTCTCCAGGCCCGGCTGATGAGCCAGGCGCTGCGGAAGATCACCGGTGTGCTCAACAACACCGGCACCACGGCCATCTTCATCAACCAGCTCCGCGAGAAGATCGGCGTGATGTTCGGCAGCCCCGAGACCACCACGGGTGGCCGGGCGCTGAAGTTCTACGCCTCGGTCCGGCTCGACGTGCGCCGCATCGAGAGCCTCAAGGACGGCACCGACGTGGTCGGTAACCGCACCCGGGTCAAGGTCGTGAAGAACAAGGTCGCCGCGCCGTTCAAGCAGGCCGAGTTCGACATCATGTACGGCAAGGGCATCTCCCGCGAGGGCTCGCTGATCGACGTCGGCGTCGAGCAGGCGATCATCCGCAAGTCCGGCGCCTGGTACACCTACGACGGCGACCAGCTGGGCCAGGGCAAGGAGAAGGCCCGCGAGTTCCTCCGGGAGAACCCGGACGTCGCCGCCGAGATCGAGAAGAAGATCCTGGAGAAGCTCGGCGTCGGGGTCGGCGCGGGCGACGCCGCCGGTGGCCCGGAGCTGCCGCCGGTCGACTTCTGACCGGTCCCTGACCCGTGGCAGGACGACGCGCCCGCACCGGGCGGGGCTGGGATGCCAGCCCCGCCCGCGCGGGTGACGACAGCGCGCCCCGGCCCCGCCGGGCCCGGCGCGGCCGGACCGACGACACCGACCCCGAGGCGCCCCCGGCCCCACCGCGCGACGAGGCCGAGCTGGCGCGGGAGATCTGCCTGCGCCAGCTCGCCGTCCGGCCCCGCACCCGGGCCGAGCTGGCCGGGGCGCTGGCGAAGCGGGGCATCTCCGACGAGGTCTCGGCGGAGGTGCTCGACCGCTACGACGAGGTCGGCATCATCGACGACGCCGCGTTCGCCCGGGCGTGGGTGGCCAGCCGGCACTCCGGCCGGGGCCTGGCCCGCCGGGCCCTCGCCAACGAGCTGCGCCAGCGCGGGGTGGACGGCGAGGTCGCGAGCGAGGCGCTGGGCGAGCTCGACGAGGAGACCGAGGCCGAAACCGCCCGCGCCCTGGTCGAGCGCAAGCTGCGCACCGCCCGGGGCGAGCCGGACGCGGTCTTCCGGCGGCTGGTGGCCATGCTGGCCCGCAAGGGCTACCCGCCGGGCGTGGCGATCCGGGCGGTGAAGGACGCGCTCGCCGCGCAGAGCGCAGAGGCGGCTGAGTTCGCCGAGCAGATCGACGCCGACGCGCTCGCCGACGCCGAGGGCGAGCTGGACCGGGACAGCCGCGCCCTCGGGTGAGCCGGGGCGGCGGGACTCGGCGCTGGAGGCGTGTCGCGACGTCGTCCGCCGAGCCTGGCTGCGGGAGGCTTCCATGCTGAAGCGGGTCGGAGGGAGGCTTCCATGCTGAAGGCGTGCCTCAACGGGGCCCGGGGGCGTGACGAGCATCCGGCGGTGCCGGTCACCCCGGCCGAGCTGGCGGCCGACGCGGCCCGCTGCGCGGGGCTCGGTGCCGGCGCGGTGCACGTGCACCCCCGGGACGCCGCCGGCCGGGAGTCCCTGCACCCGTCGGTGGTCGCCGCCGCGCTCGACGCGATCCGGGCCGCCCGGCCGGGGCTGCCGGTCGGGGTGAGCACCGGGGCCTGGATCGCGCCGGAGCCGGCCGCCCGGGTGGCCGCCGTCCGGGCCTGGCGGGTGCTGCCCGACTTCGCCTCGGTCAACGCGCACGAGCCAGGCGCGGAGGCGGTGGCGGCGGCGCTGCACGAGCGGGGCGTCATGGTCGAGGCGGGGCTCTGGACGGTCGACGCGGTGGGGGCGTACGCACGCTGGCGGGTGCCGGCCGGGCGGATCCTGATCGAGTGCATGGCCGAGGATCCGGTGGTGGCGCTGGCGGAGGGGGCCGCGATGCTGGCGGCGCTGCCGCCCCCTGCGGCCGGAGGCCCGCCGATCCTGCTGCACGCCGAGGGGCCGGCGACCTGGGCGGTGCTGACCGAGGCGGTGCGCCGGGGGCTGCACAGCCGCGTCGGGCTGGAGGACACGCTGTCGCTGCCCGACGGCTCGACCGCGCCCGACAACGCCGCACTGGTGACGGCGGCGCTGGCCGCAGGCGCCCACTGACCCGCCCGGCCCCAGAACCAGCCGTCTCCGGCCCGTCGCCCTGTCGTCCGCCGGCCTATGGCCCCGCCCGCCGGCCCGGCCCCCCACGGCGTGCCGACCTCGCCCGGCCCCACCGCCCCGCGCCGGCCCCACGGCGTGCCGGCCTGGCCCGGCGCCTGCACCGTGCGCCGGCCCCGCCGGCCCGGCTGGTGCTCATGATCGGTTGACGGGGACCCGGCCCCGGACGCCCCGAACCACCGGTTCGGCGACACACGATCAAGGCGGTGACGCACGCGCGGCTGCCGCTGGGCTCCGGTGCCGCCCTGGGGGGCCGACGGTTGCGTCACAGCCCGCCGGGCGGACGGCCGGGGCGCGTGCGTCCGCAGGGTCGGGCTGAGCAGGGCCGACGTGCCGGGCGACCGGGTCCGCTGCCGTTTTGTCTGCCGGTGTCCGAGCGTGCATCAGCGGTGCGTGACGCGGCAACTTCTCTCCGTTCGGGGGGTTTGATCATGAGTTCTTGACCAGAGCACCCCGGGAGACCTAGCCTCGCCATACAGGCTCAACTTGCCCGACCAAGCGCAGGCTAAGCGCACAACATAGATCGCGTAACGGAACAGCATCACTTTGACCGATCCGATCGGTCATTGGCGGCAGTTCGGACTGGCCGGTCCGGCGCTGGCGCGACAACTGCACCCGGCCGTCGGCGATGCTCCCGTGTGGGCACCGCCGACGGAAGCTACCCCACGGCCAGTCGCTCCGGTCGGGCGTCCACAGCCGCAGGGTGCGTGCCCATCGGCACGGTCGCTGCGGTCCCGACGTTCAGGGGAGGCGGCCATGGCGAGGCGGCGCAGTTCCACCGGGGTGCCGACATGAGCACGCCGGTCGCCGGGCAGGGGCCCGTGGGCATCGGGCGGGCCGGGGCGCCGGCATGAGCGGGTTCGACGTCGTGATCCTCGCCGTGGTGCTGGTCCTGACCGTGGTCGTGCTCGGGGCGGTGCTGCTCGGCGTACGGGCGCTGCGTCGGTTCAATGCGGCGCCGGCGCCCGAGGATCCCGCCTTCATCGCCGAGAAGGACCGGCAGGAGCAGTCCCTCGCGGCCCTGCGCACCGCCGCCGACGAGGCCAACAGCACGATCGACGTGGCGAAGTCGGCCGCCGCGGCGGCGCGCGCCGAGGCGGCCGCCGCGAAGGCCGAGGCGAAGGCGGCCCGGGCGGAGGCACGCCGGGTGCTCGACGACGCCCGGGCGGAGGCCGACACCGTTCTGGAACGGGCCCACAAGCAGGCCGAGGCCGACGCGGAGCAGTTGCGGGCCACCGCCCGGCGCAGCGGCGAGCGGGAGGTCGCGGTGCTCGCGGCCACCACCCGGGAACAGGCGGCCGAGGTGGAGCGGCGGGCGGCCCGGATGGACGAGCGCGAGCGGCTGCACACCGAGGAGGTGGAGCGGCTCGCCGAGCGGGAGCGGCAGCTCACCGCCGCCAGCGCGGCCCTGTCGGCCCGCGAGGCCGCGCTCGCCCGGCGCGAGGCCGAGCTGGCCGAGGCGGAGGAGCAGCGGCGCCGCGAACTGGAGCGGGTCGCCGGCCTCACCGCCGACGCGGCCCGGGCGGAGCTGATCGAGGCGATCGAGGTCCAGGCCAAGCGGGAGGCCGCGCTGCTGGTGCGGGACATCGAGTCCGACGCCCGTGGCACCGCCGAGCAGCGCGCCCGGCACATCGTCGTGGACGCCATCCAGCGGGTCGCCAGCGAGCAGACCGCAGAAAGCGTGGTCAGCGTCCTGCACCTGCCCGGCGACGAGATGAAGGGGCGGATCATCGGCCGGGAGGGCCGCAACATCCGCGCCTTCGAGTCGGTCACCGGCGTCAACCTGATCATCGACGACACCCCCGAGGCGGTGCTGCTCTCCTGCTTCGACCCGGTGCGCCGGGAGGTCGGCCGGCTGACGCTGGAGAAGCTGGTCCTGGACGGGCGGATCCATCCGCACCGCATCGAGGAGGTCTACGACCTGGCCCGGCACGAGGTGGAGGAGCTCTGCCAGCGGGCCGCCGAGGACGCCCTGGTCGAGGTCGGCATCACCGAGATCCACCCGGAGCTGGTCACCCTGCTCGGCCGGCTGCGCTACCGGACGTCGTACGGGCAGAACGTGCTCAAGCACCTGGTGGAGACCGCGCACATCGCCGGCATCATGGCCGCCGAGTTGCGGCTGGACGTGCCGCTCATCAAGCGTTCGGCGTTCCTGCACGACATCGGCAAGGCGCTCACCCACGAGGTGGAGGGCAGCCACGCCATCATCGGTGCCGACCTGGCCCGCAAGTACGGCGAGAGCGAGGACGTCGTCCACGCCATCGAGGCGCACCACAACGAGGTGCCGCCGCAGACCATCGAGGCCGTCCTCACCCAGGCGTCCGACGCCTGCTCCGGGGGTCGGCCTGGGGCCCGGCGGGAGAGCCTGGAGGCGTACGTCAAGCGGCTGGAGCGGATCGAGGAGATCGCGGCTGGCAAGCTCGGCGTGGAGAAGGTCTTCGCCATGCAGGCGGGCCGGGAGATCCGGGTGATGGTCAAGCCGGACGACGTGGACGACATCGGCGCGGCCGTGCTGGCCCGGGACGTGGCCAAGCAGATCGAGGAGGAGCTGACCTATCCGGGGCAGATCCGGGTGACCGTGGTCCGCGAGTCCCGGGTCACCGAGATCGCCCGCTGACCGAGCGGTGCGGTGAGGGCTCGGTGAGGGTCACCGAGCCGCGACGCGGCCCCTCAGCCGCGCCCACCGCCCGCCCGAGCGAGGGGCCGTACCGTCCCTGTCCGCGCGGGGCTCGTCGGATCCGAGGCTGTCCACGGACGGCACCGGCGCCGCCTGCTGACGGCGCAACGCGAAGGGCCGGCCCGATGAGGCGGTTTCTAGGGGTCGTCGCAACACGTGGTTTGTTGATCAGGCCGCGAGTAGTTTATGCAGGCGCTCGGCTGGGGTTTCCCAGCCGAGCGTTT
>NZ_JBFABB010000215.1:0-6459 GCF_040640035.1 Micromonospora sp. NPDC023633
GTCAGCGCGCACCCGGTGCTGGTCGGCAGCATTGAGGCGCCGGTGGTCACCGGCACCCTGCGCCGCGATCTGGACGGCTGGGCCGAGTTCCTGCGTAGTGCCGGGTTGGTGTGGAGCCATGGCGTGCCGGTGGACTGGGCGAGCCTGTTCCCGCAGCGGCGCGTGGTCCCCGACCTGCCGACGTATCCGTTCCAGCACGAGCGGTACTGGCTCGACGGCCCGGCCGACGACGGCCGGCCCGCCCGGGTGGTGCTGCCGCCGGAACCGGCCGAACCGGTCGCCGTGCTCGGCCCGATGTCCCGGGACGACCTGGTCGAGGTCGTCCGCACCCAGGTCGCCGCGGTCCTCGGGCACCGCGACACCGATGCCGTGCCGGCCGGTCAGGACCTGATGGAGCTCGGCTTCGACTCGCTCACCTCGATGGAGCTGCGCAACCGGCTCGCGCGGCTGACCGGGGTGCAGGTGCCGCCGACGCTGGTCTTCGAGAACCGGACGGCGCTGCGGATTGCCGACGTGGTGCACGAGCGGCTGCACGACGCCGGCCCGTACACCGGACCGTCTCTGCTCGAGGTCGCGGCCCGGCGCCGGACCACACCGAGCGACGACCGCGTGCCGCTCTCCTTCCACCAGCAGCGGCTCTGGTCGCTCGACCGGATGGTGCCCGGCATCCCGGCCTACAACGTCGCCCTCGATCTGGACTTCAGGGGCGAGCTGGCGGTGGCCGACCTGGAGGCGGCGTTCAACGAGGTGATCGTCCGGCACGAGATTCTGCGCACCACGTTCCCGCACGTCGACGGGGAGCCGTGGCAGCGGGTGGCGCCCAGCCTGACCGTGACGATCCCGTTCGTCGATCTCGGCGAGCTGCCGCCGGCTGAACGCGCGGCCCGGTTCGCCCGGATCGCCGCCGAGGAGTCCCGGCACGTCTTCGACCTGAGCGCCGGCCCGCTGCTGCGCGCGGTGCTGGTCGGCCTCGGCCCCCGGGAACACCGGCTGGTGCTGGTCCTGCACCACATCGTGGTGGACGCCTGGTCCGGCTACGTGCTGATGCGCGAGGTCATGGCCATCCACGCCATGCTCACCGCTGGCGAGCCCGTGCGGCTGGCGCCGCCGCCCGTGCAGTACAGCGACTTCACGCTCTGGGAACGCGAGCGGATGAGCGGCGACGCGCTGCGGGAGAAGCTCGCGTACTGGCGGGAGCAGCTCGGCACCGACCGGACCGGCCTGGAGCTGCCGACGGACCACCCGCGCCCGGCGGTGCAGACGATGGCCGGCGACAGCCTGCGGTTCACCCTGGACGAGGACCTGGTCACCGCCCTGCGGGAGGTCGGCGACGCGCACGACGCGACGCTGTTCATGACGCTGGTGGCGGCGTTCAACGTGCTCCTGCACCGGTACAGCGGCGCCGACGACGTGGTGATCGGCACGCCCGCCGCCAGCCGGCTCGACGTGGACATCGAGGAGCTGGTGGGTTTCTTCGTCAACACGGTCGTGCTGCGGACCAGCATGGCCGGCGATCCGGAGTTCGCCGAGCTGCTGACCCGGGTCAAGACCGTCAGCACCGAGGCCTACGCGCACCAGGACATCCCGTTCGAGCTGCTCGTGCGCGAGCTGCTGCCCGGGCGCGGCATCAACATGAACCCGCTGTTCCAGGTGTGCTTCGCCATGCAGCCCAACCCGCGCGAGCGGTTCTGGGACGGCTCGCAGCTCACCGGCGGGCGGGAGATCCGCAACGGCACCTGCAAGTTCGACCTGTGGGTCTCGCTCACCGAGCAGGACGGCTACCTCAGCGGCGAGGTCGAGTACAGCACCGACCTCTTCCGGCGGGACACCGTCGAGCGCATCGTCGCGGCCTACCGCACGCTGCTGGGCGCGGTGGCCGCCGCGCCCCGGACCCGGATCTCGGAGCTGCGCCTGCTCTCCGACGAGGAGGAGCGCGCGGAGATCCTCGCGGGCACCGGCGAGAGCCGGCTCTTCCCGGGCGCCGACCGGTGCCTGCACCAGCTCGTCGAGGACGCGGTGGACCGGTGGCCGGACCGGGTCGCGGTCACCTGCGAGGGCCGCGAGCTGACCTTCGGCGAGCTCGACCAGCGCGCCAACCGCCTCGCGCACCGGCTGGTGGCGCTGGGCGTGGGCCGGGACGAGCCGGTCGGCGTCTGCGCGGAGCGGTCCGTCGAGCTGGTGGTGGCCCTGCTGGGCGTGCTCAAGGCGGGCGGCGCGTACGTGCCGATCGACCCGTCCTACCCGGCCCGACGAGTGGAGTTCATGCTCGCCGACGCGGCGCCCGGCATCCTGCTGACCCAGCCGCACCTGCTGCTCACGCTGCCCGACCACGCCGCGAAGGTGCTGCTGCTGGACGAGGAGATCGACGGCCCGGACACCCGGATGAGCGTCGCCGGGCCGGGCGATCTCGCGTACCTGATCTACACGTCGGGCTCGACCGGCGAGCCCAAGGCCGCCGCCGTCGAGCACCGCTCGATCGTCAACCGCCTGCTGTGGATGCAGCATGAGTACGAGCTGACCCCGGCCGACCGAGTGCTGCAGAAGACCCCGTTCAGCTTCGACGTGTCGGTGTGGGAGTTCTTCTGGCCGCTGATCATCGGCGCCCGCATGGTGCTGTCCCGCCCCGACGGCCACAAGGACCCGCGCTATCTGGCCGAGCTGATCCAGGCCGAGGGCATCACCACGATGCACTTCGTGCCCTCCATGCTGCTGATGTTCCTGGACGAACCGGCGAGCCGCGGGTGCACGTCGATCCGGCTGCTGTTCGCCAGCGGCGAGGCGCTGACCCCGGCCCAGGTGCACCGCAGCCGGGCCGTCCTCCCGGAAACCCGGCTGCACAACCTGTACGGGCCCACCGAGGCCGCGGTCGACGTCACCTACTGGCCCTGCCCGCCCACGGGCGACGTGACCGTGGTGCCGATCGGCCGGCCGGTGGCCAACACCGCCATCCGGATCCTCGACCGGCACCTGCGCCCCGTGCCGCCGGGCGTGGCCGGCGAGCTGTTCATCGGCGGCGTGCAGGTGGCGCGCGGCTACCTGAACCGGCCCGAGCTGACCCGCGAGCGGTTCCTGCCCGACCCGTACGCGGAGACGCCCGGCGCGCGGCTCTACCGCACCGGCGACCTGGGCCGACTGTTGCCCGGCGGCGACATCGCCTACCTGGGCCGCACCGACTTCCAGCTCAAGGTGCGCGGCCTGCGGATCGAGCCGGGCGAGGTGGAGGCGGCCCTGCGCCGGCATCCGGCCGTCCGGGAGGCGGTGGTGCTGGCCCGCGAGGTCGGCGACGAGTCCGCCCACCAGCAACTGGTCGCCTACGTCGTGCCGCCCGAGGACGGCGCCGGCGAGCTGGAGTCGACCCAGGTCACCGAGTGGCGGGACGTGTTCGACCGCACCTACGACGGCGCCGCCCCGGCCGAGTCCGACTTCAACGTGGTCGGCTGGACCAGCTCCCGCTCCGGTGAGCAGCTCCCGGACGACGAGATGCGGATCTGGGTCGACACCACGGTGGACCGGGTGCTCGCGCACCGGCCGCGGCGGGTGCTGGAGGTGGGTTGCGGCACCGGGTTGCTGCTGGCCCGCATCGCCCCGCACACCGAGGCGTACTGGGCCACCGACATCGCGGCGACGGCGCTGGACTACGTGCGCGAGCGGATCGTCCCCGACCTGCCGGCGGCCACCGAGGTCAAGCTGTTCCAGGCCGGGGCGGACGAGGTGGGCGGGCTGGCGGCCGAGCCGTTCGACGTGGTCGTGCTCAACTCGGTCGTGCAGTACTTCCCGGACGTCACCTACCTGCGGCAGGTCGTCACCGCGGCGGCCGGCCTGGTGCGGCCCGGCGGGACGATCTTCCTGGGCGACCTGCGCAGCAAGCTGCTGCTGGAGGCCCTGCACACCGAGGTCGAGCTGGCCGGGGCCGAACCGGGCACCACCGTGGCGGAGCTGCGCCGGCGGATCCGGGCCCGGGTCGCCGAGGAGCAGGAACTGGTCGTCGACCCGCGGCTGTTCCGCTGGCTGCACCGCGAGATCGCCGAGATCTCGGCGGTCGAGGTCATGCTCAAGCGGGGCCGGCACCACAACGAGCTGTCCCGTTACCGCTACGACGTGGCCCTGACCGTGCGGGGCCCGGCCATCGAGGCCGTCCCGGCGCCGGCTCTGGAGTGGACCGGCGAGCTGACACCGGCCGGGGTGATCGGGATGCTCACGACGGACGTCCTGGTGGTGAACGACGTGCCCAACGCGCGCCTGGCCGAGGTGAACGGCTGGCTCGGGGCGCTGGCCACGGCGGACGGATCGGAGCGCCTCGAACGGTTGCGGCCGGTGGCGCCGGCGGGCGTGGAGCCGGAGGACTGGTGGGAGTCGGCGGCGCGGCGCGGCCTCCGGGCGGACATTGCCTTCCAGGGTGACGACGGCCGCTACCGGGTGGTCCTGCGTCGTGCCGGCGTCCCGTTCCCGGCGCTGCCCGAGGCCGGCCGGCTCGACCCGACGCCGCACCGGTACGTGAACAATCCGCTGCTCCTGCGGATCAGCCGGCAGCTCAGTCGAGAGGTGCGCGACTTCCTGCAGGACAAGCTGCCGGAGTTCATGACGCCGTCGGTCGTCGTAGCGGTGCCGGAGTTGCCGGTCGACGCAAATGGCAAGCTCGACCGCAAGGCGCTGCCGGTGCCGTACCGCCATTCCGACAGCAACGCCGGCCGGGTGCCGCCCCGCACCGACGACGAGAAGACGCTCGCCAGCATCTGGTCGGACGTGCTCAACATCGACGAGGTCGGCGTGACGAGCAGCTTTTTCGCGCTCGGCGGCGACTCGCTGCTGGTGATCCGGATGGTCGGCCGGGCGGCGGCGGCCGGGCTCACGGTCACGCCGCAGGACGTCTTCCAGGCGCGGACGATCGAGAATCTGGCGCGGCTGGCCGGTTCCCGCGGCCCTGCCGGTGCCGTGCCGGAGGTTCCCGCGTTCGTCGACGTGGCGCCTGAGCTCGTCGCGCTGATCCGGCAGCGGTTCCCCGACGCGGATGACGTCTATCCGGCCGCACCCACGCAGCGGCACATCCTGCACCGGATGCGGCATACCCGTGAACCCGGCGGGAACGTCATCCACCACCGGTTCCGTATCGAGGACGCAACCTTCGACCCGGTGGCCCTGGAACGGGCCTGGCAGCACACAATCGACCGGTACCCGGCCCTGCGTACCAGCCACGTCCTGGTGCCGGGCGGGGAACCGGTGCAGGTCGTGCGCGGAGAGGTGAAGCTGCGCATCGACCGGCACGACTGGCGTTCGGTTCGGCCGGCCGAACAGCAGCGCAGGCTGCAGGCGTACGTGGCTCACCGGCGCGCGGCCGGATTCGACCCGGAGGCGCCATTGCAGATGCACGTCGCCCTGTTCCGGCTGGAGGATCACGTCTGGGAGTACATCTATCTGTTCAACCTGGCTGAGCACGACGGCTGGAGCTACATGATCATCATGCGGACGCTGCTGGACGCCTACGAGGCCGCGTCCGCCGGGGAGGCGCTGCGACCCGAACCGGTCGACGACTCGTTCGGCCGGCACTGCACGCTCAGCGCCCAGCGGGACCTGACCGAAGCCGAGGGGTTCTGGCGGGCTCAGCTCGGCCCGCCGCTTCCGGCGCTCACCGTGCCGGCGGACCGGCGGGCCGTCGGCCTGGAACCGCCGTACCTGCAGGAAACCATCGTCGTGCCCGCACTTGCCACCGCGGCTCTCACCGCACTGGCCAAGCGTGCGGATCTGACCCTCTACACCGTCGTGCTGGGCTGCTGGGCCATGGTCATGAGTGAGGTGACCGGCAGCCCTGACGTCGTGGTAGGTACCGTCTTCTCCGGTCGTGGAACGGCCCAGCTGGACATCGACCAGACGGTCGGCCAGTTCTTCAGCATCCTGCCGGTGCGCCACCGGGTGGACGCCGACGCCGGGCTGCCCGCGTGGCTGCGGGGCTTGCACGAACACGTGGCCGAAATTAGCCGGTACGAATATCTGCCGCTCGCCCGCCTGCACGAGCTGGCCGGGGTGCCGCTCGAGGAGAACCTGTTCGACAGCTTCGTCGTCAACGAGACCTTCCCGGAGCTGGAGTCCAACTTCGAGCGGTTCGCACGGGTACTCGGTGCCACGCCGGTGGAACTGCTCAATCAGACGGAGCATCCGATGCGGCTCGAGGTTGCCTTCGCCAACGGCGAGGTGCTGGTGAACTTGAACCACTACGCTGACCGCTTCGCGCCGGGAGAGGCGGCCTCCTGGCTCGACAAGCTCGAAAAGGTGCTGCTCGCCGTCGCGGAGAACAGCGACCGATCGATCGGTGAACTGGTCGGACGCGCCGGGAAGCCGGTTGCGCGTGCTCCATACCCGTCGGTACCGGATGGCAGCCGATCGTCCGGTACTCTGGCCGCGCCCGAATCCGACGATTCCGCGAGGTCGAGATGAAGATCGCTGTGGCCGGCTCCATCGCCACGG
>NZ_JBFABB010000216.1:0-6248 GCF_040640035.1 Micromonospora sp. NPDC023633
AAGTGTCCGGTGTGCGGCACAACAGTGAACCGCATCCTGGGCAAGGCGAAGGTCTGACCCCGACAGGCGGCCCGCCGGGTGGCCGAGAGCTACGCCCTCCAGACCGCGCGCGCCGGCGGGAACTGGCAGGCGTACGTCAGCGTCGCCGACCCGGCCGGCGCGCCGGTGGTGGCGGTGTCGGACGAGGCGGACCGGCGGATCGAGGCGTACAGCGTCAACAAGGTCGCGGTGGCCGTGGCGGTGCTCGACAAGGTCGACCGGGGGCTGCTGACGCTCGACCAGCGGGTCGAGGTGACCGCGGCGATCGTGGTGCCCGGCGGGGACGGCATGTTCAGCCTCGACGGGGCGTACCCGAGCTTCGTGACGCTCGGCCACGTGCTGGCCAACCTGCTGACCGTCTCCGACGACACGGCGGTGCGGCTGTGCGGCCTGGTCTGCCCGGCCGCCGAGCTCAACGACATCCTGCGCGGCAAGGGCTTCCCGAACACGCAGGTGCAGCCGGTCGCCAACCCCAACCGGTTCTTCCTCGGCACCAGCACCCCCCGGGAGACCCACGACCTGCTGCGCGCGCTGGTGGGCGGCACGCTGCTCTCGCCGGCCGGCACGGCGTTCGTGCTGCGGCTGCTGCGCGCCCCCGTCGCGTACACCGACGGGGTCCGGCGGGTCATGTCCTCGGCCGAGCGGGCCCGGGTCGCCACGAAGGCGGGCTGGTACGCCGACGCCCGGCACGAGGCCGGGGTGATCTTCGACACGGCCGGCGCGCCCGTGCTGACGTACGCCCTCTTCGCCGACGGGCAGGCCGAGGCGGACGACTACGGCGCGACCCACCCCGCCGTCGAGGCCCGGGCCCGGATGGGCCGGCGCTTCCTCGCCGCGGTGGACCGCCTGACCGGCACCGGCCTCACCCACCGGCCGACCACGCAGCGGCCCAGCAACGGCGGCTGAGCCGCCCCTCGACGCGTGGGGCCCGCCGCCCCGGCGGGCCCGCCGACTTCCGACGGTCCCCTGGTGGCCGGGCTACCGTGGACGACGGGACACGGCGGAGGGACGGCGATGGGCGCACCAGCGGAACGCGCGGGACTCGACGGGACGCTCGGGCGTCGGCTGCGCGGGGCGGCCGGGCTGGCCGCGCTGGCCGGGCTCGCGTGGGTGGCCCGGGACGTGCCGGCGGCGCTCGGTGGCCGGCTCACCGGCGCCCGCGCGGAGCGGGCCGCCCGCTCCCCCCGGTTCCGCGACGGCACCTTCCACAACCCGGGCGGCACCCGCTCGATGGCCGGCGCCCCCGACCGCAGCCTGATCCGTGAGCTGATCTTCGGCAAGCAGAAGCGCCGGCCGAGCGCCGCCGTGCCGCTGCTGCGCCCGGGAGCCGCCCCCGCCGCCGACGCCGGGCGTGAGCTGAACGTCGTCTGGTACGGCCACGCCTCCGCGCTGATCGAGATCGAGGGCCGCAAGGTGCTGCTCGACCCGGTGTGGAGCGACCGGTGCTCCCCGTCGACCCTGGTCGGCCCGCGCCGCCTGCACGAGCCGCCGGTACGCCTCGACGAACTCCCCCCGGTGGACGCGATCCTGATCTCGCACGACCACTACGACCACCTCGACATGGCGACCGTGCAGGCGCTGCTCGGCAGCCAGTCGGCGCCGTTCCTGGTGCCGCTCGGGGTGGGCGCGCACCTGGACCGCTGGGGCGTACCGGCGGAGCGGATCGTCGAGCTGGACTGGTCGGAGAGCCACCGGGTGGCGGGGCTGGAGATCACGGCCACCGCCGCGCAGCACTTCTCCGGCCGGGGGCTGCGCCGCGACGGCACGCTCTGGAGCTCCTGGGTCGTCGCCGGCGCGCACCGGAAGGTCTTCTACACCGGCGACTCCGGCTACTTCGACGGCTACGCCGAGATCGGCGAGCGGCACGGGCCGTTCGACGTCACGCTGATGCAGATCGGGGCGTACGACCGGGCCTGGCCGAGCATCCACATGTTCCCCGAGGAGGCCGTCTCCGCCCACCTCGACCTGCGCGGGGGGCTGCTCGTGCCGGTGCACTGGGCGACGTTCAACCTCGCCCTGCACGACTGGTCCGAGCCGGTGGACCGGATCTGGGCCGAGGCGAAGGCCCGGGACGTCCGGCTGGCCGTGCCCCGCCCCGGGGAGCGGGTGGTGGTGGACGACCCGCCGGCCGTCGACGGCTGGTGGCAGGCGGTGGCCTGACCTGGGCGGACGTGCACCGGCTGGCGGCGCCGCCCTCAGAGGACGAAGGCGTCGGTCCAGAGCGCCCCGGAGCGGCCCGACAGGGCGTCCAGCATGGCGACCGCCTGTCCGTCGGTGAGCTGGGCGACGAAGTCGACGATCGCCCGCCCGCGTGCCTTGCCGATCCGGTCCGGCGTACGCGGGTGCAGCTCCGCCTCGGCCAGCTCCACCAGGTCGTGCAGGCGGCGCGGCAGCCGGGACTCCTCCTCGGGGTCGAGCAGCCACTCCAGCAGCGCCTCCACCAGGGTGCCCAGCAGCCGGGCCTGCCCCCGCTGGTGCAGGGCCAGGTCGGGCCGGGCCAGCACGAACCGGTGGTGGACGAACTTGAGCACCTGCACCTCGTGCCACTGCGCCGGGGCGAGCAGCACGTGGCCGGAGCGGACCGCCGGCTGCTCGACCACGGTGATCGCGTCGACGAAGCGGGTCGTCCAGCGCGCGGAGAACCGGGCCACGTACTGCTCCGCCTCGATGGAGCCGTCGAAGGGCATGGCCAGCAGCCCCTCCACCAGTTCCTCGCGGACGTGCTCGACGGCGGCGGCGAACGCCTCGTCGTCGGCGACCCAGGCGTCCTTGCGGTGCAGTTGCCGGCGCAGCCGCTCGATCGCCGAGCCGGGCCGGCGGGCGGCGGCGGCCAGGGCCGCGTCGGTGATGGCCCGGAAGTGCCCGCTCTCGCGCTGCCAGGCCATCAGCTCGGCGGCCACCGCGCCCTGCTGGAGCACCCCGACCCGGTAGAAGTCCTCCACGTCGTGGATCGCGTACGCGACGTCGTCGGCCGTGTCCATCACCGACGCCTCGACGGTCTGCTGCCAGTCCGGGATCCGGCCCACGAAGGGCTTCCGGGCCTGCCGCAGGTCGTCCACCTCGGTCCGGTACGCCCCGAACTTCGACGAGCCGCTGTCCGGGTCGTCCGGCGGCGGGGTGGCGCCGCGTGGCGGCGGGTCGAGCAGCCGGGGGTGTGGGTCGGGATGGTCCAGCCGCGTCCACGGGTACTTCAGCAGCGCCGCCCGCACCGCCGCCGTGAGGTCCAGGCCGGTGGTCGCCGCGCCGCGGATCTCGGTGCTGGTGACGATCCGGTACGACTGGGCGTTGCCCTCGAAGCCGTCGGTCAGCCCGAGCCGCTGGCGGGCCAGCCGGTCCAGTACCCGCTCCCCCAGGTGCCCGAACGGCGGGTGGCCGAGGTCGTGCGCGAGCGCGGCGGCCTCCACCACGTCCGGGTCGCAGCCGCCCAGCTTCTCCAGCAGGTCGCGGTGCCGCTCGTCGGCGGTGAGCCGCTCGGCGATGGCGCGTGCCACCTGCGCCACCTTGAGGCTGTGCGTCAGCCGGTTGTGCACGAGCAGGCCGGAGCCGCCGGGGCTGACCACCTGGGTCACGCCGTTGAGCCGGGCGAAGAACGGCGAGGCCACGATGCGGTCGCGGTCGGCCCGGAACGGGCTGGCGGCGAGGTCGCCGAGCGCCCGGGCGCTGCCGCCGAAGAGCCGCCGGGCGCGCGGGTCCACGGGAGGTTCCATGATCGCCACGCTAGCGCAGCGCGGGCCGCAGCGCCGACGGGTCACCGCCGGCACGCCGGGCCGGGGGCGGCGACGGCCGTCGGTCCGGGCCGGCACAATGCAGGGCGGAACCCACACCGAAGGCGGATCGAGATCGTGACCCTCTCTGTTCATCAGCGGATCGCCGAGGAGCTCGGCGTCGCCGAGCGTCAGGTACGGGCGGCCGTGGAGCTGCTCGACGGCGGCGCGACCGTGCCGTTCATCGCCCGCTACCGCAAGGAGGCCACCGGCCTGCTCGACGACACCCAGCTGCGCACCCTGGAGGAGCGGCTGCGCTACCTGCGCGAGCTGGACGAGCGGCGCGCGGCGGTGCTGGAGTCGATCCGCGGTCAGGGCAAGCTCGACGAGGCCCTGGAAGCGCAGATCATGGCGGCCGACTCGAAGTCCCGCCTGGAGGACATCTACCTGCCCTACAAGCCCAAGCGCCGGACCCGGGCGCAGATCGCCCGCGAGGCCGGGCTGGAGCCGCTCGCCGAGTCGCTGCTGGCCGACCCGGGCCAGGATCCGCGCCAGACCGCCGCCGGCTACGTGGACGCGGAGAAGGGCGTGGCCGATCCCGCCGTCGCCCTGGAGGGCGCCCGGGCCATCCTCATCGAGCGCTTCGCCGAGGACGCCGACCTGATCGGCACGCTGCGCGAGCAGATGTGGTCGCGGGGCCGGCTGGTCTCACGGGTACGCGACGGGCAGGAGTCGGCCGGCGCGAAGTTCGCCGACTACTTCGACTTCGCCGAGCCGTACCCGAAGCTGCCCTCACACCGGATCCTGGCCATGTTCCGGGGCGAGAAGGAGGGCGTGCTCGACCTGACCATGGAGCCCGAGGAGGCCGGCGACGCCGACGCGGTGCCGACCGGGCCGAGCCGCTACGAGGCGGCGATCGCCGGGCGGTTCGGCATCACCGACAAGGGCCGGCCGGCGGACCGGTGGCTGGCCGACACGGTGCGCTGGGCCTGGCGCACCCGGATCCTCATCCACCTCGGCGCGGACCTGCGGATGCGCCTGTGGCAGGCGGCCGAGGAGGAGGCGGTGCGGGTCTTCGCCACCAACCTGCGGGACCTGCTGCTCGCCGCGCCGGCCGGCACCCGGCCCACGATGGGCCTGGACCCGGGCCTGCGTACCGGGGTGAAGGTCGCCGTCGTGGACGCCACCGGCAAGGTGGTCGCCACCGACACGATCTACCCGCACGAGCCGCGCCGGCAGTGGGACGCCTCGATCGAGACCCTCGCCCGGCTGGCCGGGGCGCACGGCGTCGAGCTGGTCGCCATCGGCAACGGCACCGCCAGCCGGGAGACCGACAAGCTCGCCGGCGAGCTGATCAAGCGGTACCCGCAGCTCAACCTCACCAAGGTGGTGGTCTCCGAGGCCGGCGCGTCGGTCTACTCCGCCTCCGCGTACGCCTCCCAGGAGCTGCCCGGGCTGGACGTCTCGCTGCGCGGCGCGGTCTCCATCGCCCGCCGCCTGCAGGACCCGCTCGCCGAGCTGGTCAAGATCGACCCGCGCTCGATCGGGGTCGGCCAGTACCAGCACGACCTGTCGGAGGTGAAGCTCTCCCGCTCGCTGGACGCGGTGGTCGAGGACTGCGTCAACGCGGTCGGCGTCGACGTCAACACCGCCTCCGCGCCGCTGCTGACCCGGGTCTCGGGCATCGGCGCCGGGCTGGCGGAGAACATCGTGCTGCACCGCGACGCGAACGGCCCGTTCCGCACCCGGGCGGAGCTGAAGAAGGTCGCCCGGCTCGGGCCGAAGGCCTTCGAGCAGTGCGCCGGCTTCCTGCGCATCCCCGGCGGCGACGACCCGCTGGACTCCTCCAGCGTGCACCCCGAGGCGTACCCGGTGGTCCGCCGGATCCTGTCCACCACGGGGCAGGACCTGCGGTCGCTGATCGGCAAGAGCACGATCCTGCGGGGGCTGCGGGCCACCGACTTCGTCGACGACACCTTCGGCCTGCCCACCGTCACCGACATCCTCGCCGAGCTGGAGAAGCCGGGCCGCGACCCGCGGCCGGAGTTCCGCACCGCCACCTTCGTCGAGGGGGTGGAGAAGATCGGCGACCTGGTGCCCGGCATGGTGCTGGAGGGCGTGGTCACCAACGTGGCCGCGTTCGGCGCGTTCGTGGACGTCGGCGTGCACCAGGACGGGCTCGTGCACGTCTCGGCCATGTCCCGGACGTTCGTCAAGGACCCACGGGAGGTGGTCAAGTCCGGCGACGTGGTGCGGGTCAAGGTGCTGGACGTCGACGTGCCCCGCAAGCGGATCTCGCTCACCCTCCGGTTGGAGGACGACGCGGAGGCGGGCGCCGGGCGCGGCGGCCCGGACGGCGGACGCCGCGAACGCGGCGGGCAGGGCGGTGACCGGGGGGCCTCGCCCACCTCCGGGAGGCGTGGCTCTTCACGGTGCCCTCGGAGCAGCGCAGGGCCCCGGCGACGTCGGCGACCGAGAGGTCCTCCAGGTAGCGGAGCACGACGG
>NZ_JBFABB010000217.1:0-6208 GCF_040640035.1 Micromonospora sp. NPDC023633
GGTATAAATCAATTTGGCACTGGCTTATCAAGCACCCTGTTGAGTTCTCAAAGAACAACCACACACCGCCCGGAAACCCCACACCGTGGAGCCCCGACCCGGGGCATTTCGTTCACATCCCCGCCGCATCCCGCGCCGGGCACTTTTACTACGTTACCCGCTGGTTTCCGCCGTGTCAAACCGCTTCGCAGCGATCCGCACCACTTCAACCCAATTCCGGGCACCACCCCACAACGGCCCACGCCGTCGACAAAGTGGCTTCCAGCAGGCCGGCCGCCGCAGTCTCCCGCGAACTCGCCCGGTTCCCCGCCGGCGATGAACCATACCCGGTCAGCTCCGCCCCACCAAATCCGCCTCACGACAGATCCGGGGCACCGCCCGGTCCAGGCACTGAAGGGGTGCAACCCCTCAGCCCCGAAGCTCATTCCCGCGCCCGGCCTCCGGGGATCTTCGCCCCGATTCGTCCGTTCCGCGCTGGCAGAGAGAAAGTTACGCCCCCGGCGGATTGATCGTCAAATCCGCCGGGGGCGTCCCGCGTCACACGGGAGACGTACGACTAGCCGCGCAGCTCGACCCCGGCGAAGGACCGCTTGCCGCGGCGCAGAACCAGGTACTTGCCGTGCAGCAGGTCCTCGGGGCCCACCGTGGCGTCGGTCTCCGTGACCCGGGTGTTGTTGACGTAGGCGCCGCCCTCGGCGATCACCCGACGCGCCTCCTTGAGGCTCGGCACCAGCCCGGAGTCGCGCAGCAGCCCGGCGACGTCGGGCAGCTCGTCGACGTGGACGAGGCCGGCCTCGGTCAGCGCCGCCCGCAGCGTCGCCGGCGCAAGCTCGTCCAGCGAGCCACGGCCGAAGAGCGCCTGGCTCGCGGCGACCACCTGCGCCATCTCCCGCTCACCGTGCACCAGGGTGGTCAGCTCCTCGGCGAGCGCCCGCTGCGCCGCCCGGGCCGCCGGCCGCTCGGCGGTCTCCTTCTCCAGCGCCTCCAGCTCCTCGCGGGAACGGAAGCTGAAGTACCGCAGGTAGCGACCCACGTCCCGGTCGTCGACGTTGACCCAGAACTGGTAGAACGCGTACGGGCTGGTCATCTCGGGGTCGAGCCAGATCGCGCCGCCCTCGGTCTTGCCGAACTTCGTACCGTCGGACTTCGTCACCAGCGGCGTGGTGAACGCCTGCACCGGTCCGGCGCCGCGCCGGCGGATGTAGTCGACGCCGGCGGTGATGTTGCCCCACTGGTCCGAGCCGCCGAACTGGAGCTGGCAGCCGTGCCGACGGTGCAGCTCGAAGTAGTCGTGCGCCTGGAGCAGCTGGTAGCTGAACTCGGTGAAGCTGATGCCGCTCTCCAGCCGCGCCCTGACCACCTCCCGGGCCAGCATCTTGTTGACCGGGAAGTGCTTGCCGACGTCGCGGAGGAACTCGACCACCGACATCTCGCCGGTCCAGTCCAGGTTGTTGACCAGTTGCGCCGCGTTCTCCCCCTCGTACGAGACGAAGGGGGCGAGCTGGTCGCGGATCCGGGCCACCCAGCCGGCGACCACCTCGGGCGGGTTGAGGGTCCGCTCGGCGCTCTCCTTCGGGTCGCCGATCTGCCCGGTGGCGCCGCCGACGAGCAGCAGCGGCCGGTGCCCGGCGAGCTGGAGCCGACGTGCCGTGGCGACCTGCATGAGGTGGCCGACGTGCAGGCTCGGCGCGGTCGGATCGAAGCCCACATAGTAGGCGGCGGACCCGCCGTCGAGCAGCGTGCGCAGCTCGTCGAGGCCGGTGGAGTCCTGGATCAGGCCCCGCCACCGCAGGTCGTCGGTCAGGGAGTCCCGCCCGGGCGGCGGGAGGCTGCTGTCGGTCACGGTCACCGATTCTCCCCCATAACCGGGGACGGAACGTACCGGGTTTGCCGGGCGGTCGGCGGCGTACGCTGGCGGCGCCATGATCGAGGAGGGGAACGCCGTGGAGATGCCGGATCTGACGGGCGGCTTCGTCGCCCTGCTCGGCCTCAAGCTCGACGAGGTCGACCGGGACCGGGTGGTGATCCGCTGGCAGGTCCGACCCGAGCTGCACCAACCGTTCGGCATCCAGCACGGCGGCGTGTACTGCTCGGTGGTCGAGACGGCCGCCAGCATCGGCGGGTCGCTGTGGCTGGGCGAGCGGGGACGCGTGGTGGGCGTGTCGAACCAGACCGACTTCCTCCGCGCGGTGCGCGACGGCGAGCTGACCGCCGTGGGCACCCCCGTGCACCGGGGACGCAGCCAGCAGCTCTGGCTGGTGGAGATCACCGACGCCGACGCCCGGCTGGTGGCCCGCGGCCAGGTCCGGCTGCAGAACCTCTATCCGGCCTGACCGGTCAGCTTCGGGCCTCGTCCAGCAAGGCCCCGGCGTCGTCGGGCGCCGGCTCGGCCTGGCGACGCAGTCGGACCCCGGTGATGGCGCGGTGGTCGATGTGGGCCACCTCCAGCGTCCAGCCGTCCATCACGACGCTCTCCCCCGCCACCGTGGGGATGTGGCCGAGGCAGGTGAGCACCAGGCCCGCGATGGTGGTGTAGTCGCCGCCGGGGCGGCCGGGCAGCTCGACGCCGAGGTCGGCGAGGTCGTGCACGGGGAAGGTGCCGGGCAGCCACATCGCGCCGTCCGGCTCCGTGCGCACGGAGTGCACGTCCCGGTCGGTCTCGTCGTAGATCTCCCCGACGATCTCCTCGAGGATGTCCTCCAGGGTGACGATCCCGTCGACGGCGCCTCCCTCGTCGACCACCAGGGCGATGTGCTGGCGTTCGGCCTTGAACTGTCGCAGCGCGTCCACCACCGGCAGGGAGTCCGGCAGCAGCATCGGCGGGCGGGCGCACTCGTCGACCGGCCGGTCGTCGGGGACGCCGACGAGGTCACGCAGGTGGATCACGCCGACCGCGTCGTCGAGCCCGCCGTGACGCACCACCGGCGCCCGGGAGTGGCCGGTGGCGGCCAGCAGCAGCCGCGCCGCCTCCGCCGTGGTGCCGCTGTCGAGCGTGAAGACCTGCAACCGGGGTACGAGCACCGCCCGTAGCTTGCGGTCGGCGATCTCCACGGCGCCGGCGATGATGGTCCGCTGTTCCTTGGTGAAGCCGTGGTTGCCGGAGACGATGTCGCGCAGCTCGTCCGGGCCGATCTCGTCGGGCTCGTGCTTCGGGTTGAGCCCGACGAGGCGTACCACCAGGTCGCTGGTGGCGCCGAGGGCCCAGACCGCCGGCCGGGTCACGGAGGCCAGCAGGTCGAGCGGGCGGGCCACCAGCAGCGCCCACCGCTCCGCCGCCTGCATGGCGATCCGCTTCGGGGCCAGCTCGCCGAAGACCAGGGTGACGAAGGTCAACGCGAGGGTGACCACCACGATCGCGACGGTCTCGGCGGCGCCGCCGAGCGCGCTGAGCAGCGGCACGAGGGGCCTGGCCAGCGACACCGCCGCCGCGGCCGACGCCAGGAAGCCGGCGAGGGTGATCCCGATCTGGATGGTGGCCAGGAAGCGGTTCGGGTCCTTGGCGAGGCGGGCCAGCACGCGGCCGGCGCGGCTGGTGCGTTCCAGCCGCTGGATCTGGCTGTCGCGCAGCGAGACCAGCGCCATCTCGCTGCCGGCGAAGACCGCGTTGAGGACGACCAGGACACCGACCAGGGCCAGTTGGGTCCAGATGCTCTGCACGCCCGGCTCTCCTCACGCGGGACCGGTGCCCGCCGGCACGACGGGCACCGCCGGCCGAAGGTCACGGCCGGCGTAGGCCAGTCTGTGCCCACCGGACCGACCGGCGAATCCTCCTCCGGCCGGGGATGTGATCAGGTACGCCCGGCTACCGGCGGGGCGGGCAGGTCGAGGACGTACGAGCGGCCCTCGGGGCGGAAGCCGAGCCGGTGGTAGTACGGGGCGACCATGCCGGGCGGGGTGACGACCCGGCGGAAGCCCCGGTCGGTGAAGAGGCTGCTGCGCCGGTAGACGAACTCGCCCGGGGTGAAGTCCCGGAACCGCCGGGTGACGTAGTCGAGGTCGACCTGCGCCACGCCGTCCGCCGCGGCGTGCGACAGCACCACGCCGACCACCTCGTCGGCCCGGACGACCAGGAACGCCGAGCGTTCGGCGTTGGTGCCGGGGGGCCAGCGGAAGCCGGGGTTGAACCGGGCGATGTCGGCGGCGTGCACGCTCAGCGTGTGGGCCAGGAACTGGTCGTCGACCCCGACCTCGACCACCTGGTAGGTGGCCTCGTCGTGGCGGGTGGCGAGCATGCTCCGCAGGTACCAGACGTTGATCACGGCGAGCACGACGTTCAGCCCGACCATGGGCCAGACCTGCACGGCGGCGTTGTAGCCGATCAGGATCAGGCAGCCGACCAGGTTCAGGGCGCGCAGCCGGAGGATGCGCGTCTGCAGCAACGACCAGACCAGCAGCGCCGAGCCGGTCCAGCCGATCAGTTCCAGCCAGTTCACCCCGCGAGAGTAGTGGCCGAGCGGAGGCGGTGACCGGGCGGGCGGTGGCGGGGTCAGTCGCCGGCGAGCTCCAGCACCCACTCCTCCACCTCGGCGCCCCGGCCGTTGGCGTACCCCCGGTCCTCGCCGATGACGACGAAGCCGCACTTGCGCAGCACGGCGAGCGAGGCCCGGTTGTCCTTGGCGGCGCGGGCGTGCACGGGCCGCTGGGGCAGCTCGCGCAGCAGGGCGGCGAGCGCCGCCGTGGCGTGGCCCCGGCCCCAGCGTCGCGGGTCGATCCAGTAGCTGACCTCGGTCCGCTCGCCGACGGGGAAGGCGACCACGTGGCCGACGACCTCGCCGTCGACGACCGCCGTGCGGGAGACGATCCGCTCGTCGGCGCGCACGCGGCGCCAGTGGGCGTCGAACCGCTCCCGGTCGGCCGGGTCCTCCGGCCCGAAGGCGGCCATCCAGTTGGCCTCCGCGTCCTGCTCGTTTGCGAAAAAGGCGGGCAGGTCGTCGTCGCGCACGGGACGCAGGCGCAGCTCGGCGGTCACGGACCCGAGGATAGGGCCGGCCACCGACAACCGGGGCTTGGCCCGGCCCCGGTGCGATCCGGGTGCGCTCTCGTCCGGCCGCGGCGCCGGGCCGCGACGCCGTCGCGGGCGGACCGCCGGACCCCGGCTGGCGACGCGGCCGAGGCGGGACCCGGTCGCGGGTCGGGGTACGCGGGATCCGGGTCCGCGCCGCCGGCGGTACGCGGACAATTGCCGGATGGGACGAGCGGTACGGAACGCGGTGGTCGGAACGAGCGCCACCGGTGCGGTGGCGACGGGCGCGCGGGCCGCGGGGGCGGCGTCGCTGGGTGCGCTGGCCGTGGGGGCGCTGGCCTGCGGCGCCGCCGCCGTCGGGGCGCTGGCGATCGGGCGGCTGGCGATCCGCCGGGCGGTCGTCCGGGAGCTGCGCATCGGCAGGCTGGAGGTCGATGAACTGGTGCTGCGCGGCCGGCCGGATCAGCCGGCGGGCGGGGCGCCCACCGGGTAGCCGTAGAGGTCGAGCAGCCGGCCCCGGGCGGCGTGCAGCCGGTCCACCACCACGCTCATGAAGCGGGTGGTCAGCTGCCGGCCGAGCGCGTCGTCGGACTCCATCAGCCGGCGCACCCCCTCGGCGGTGAACTCCACCGCCGTGCTGCGCTGCGCGGCTACCGCCCCGAACTGCCAGCGGTACGGCGGGAACAGCCACGACCAGCCCAGCACCCCGCCCGGGCCGATGGTCTCGATCTCCACGTCGCCGCGCCCGGGCACCGCGAAGTCGAGCGCCACCCGACCGGAGCGGACCAGCCAGAAGCGCTCGGCCGGCCGGTCGGCCCGGAACAGCCGGTGCCCGGGGTGCCAGACCACCGGCCGGGCGTGGCCGGCGAGCCGGGGCAGCCACGGCTCGGGCAGCCCGGCGAGGAACGGGTGCGCGCGCAACACGTCCAGGGTGGTCATGCGGTGCCCCTTTCGTCGGGCGGGGCCGGCGGTGGCCGGGTGCCTGCGACGGGTCGTCCGGCTCCCATTGCAGCGCGCGGCGGGGCGTGGGCGGCAGGGCCGTTGGTCCCGGATCGCGCGGGCGGAACTGCCCTGGCGGGCGCCGCCCGGCGGGGCGAGGGTGGGGTCGGGACGGTGCGCCGCGGCGGCGCCACGGCAGGGCGGAGGGTGATGTGGGACGGTCCGGAGCACGGCGGCCACGGGGGCGTACCGGTGTCCGCTGACCTGTCGACCCGGCCGGCCGGGCTCGGTTCGGCGGAGGCCGCC
>NZ_JBFABB010000218.1:0-6145 GCF_040640035.1 Micromonospora sp. NPDC023633
ACCAGGCCCAGCATCCGGCTCAGCTCGACGTGGTCGCGGACCTTCTCGATCGCCGGCGGCTCACCGAAGGTCCGGACGACCCGGTTGGCCTCCTTGCCGCCCGGCACCACGTCGTCGGCGGGGAGGTTGGGCAGCTCGCTCATCACGCCGCGCAGCCGGGACTGCACCTCGTCCAGCTCGGACTCCAGCTCGGCGAGCTGCTTGCGGCCCGCCTCCGGCGCGGAGACCTCCGGCTCGGTGCCGGCTCGCTTCGCCGCCGCGTACGCGCGCGCCTCGGCCTTGCGGCGCTGCCGCTCGCCATCGATCCCACTGATCAGGGCACGGCGTTCCTGGTCGAGCCGCTGGATCTCGTCCAGGGCCCGGTTGACCTCGGCGGGATCCAGTCGCTTCGCCAGCGCGGTCGCCACCGCCTCGCGATCCTTCCGGATCAACTCCATGTCGAGCATGCTGCTCCGTACGCTCCGTCCGGACGTCGGGTGGACCCACCGATGCTACCGTCGCGGCCCGGCCGCGCCCCGGCCCGGTCTCGACGACCCCGCGCGGCCGGCGTCGCGCCCCCCGGAACGCCGGGCTGGCGCGGCGGGCCGGGGCGGGCGTGGCGTCAGAGCCGGATGGGCATCAGGACGGAGAACGCGTCGACGTCGTCCGGCCGGCGCACCGCCAGCGGGGCGATCGGGCCGTCCAGCTCCAGCAGCAACTGGCCCCGGCCGGCCGCGTCGAGGGCCTGGAGCAGGTAGCCGCCGTTGACCCCGACCCGGA
Source organism: Micromonospora sp. NPDC023633 (assembly GCF_040640035.1). Classification (NCBI taxonomy): domain Bacteria; kingdom Bacillati; phylum Actinomycetota; class Actinomycetes; order Micromonosporales; family Micromonosporaceae; genus Micromonospora; species Micromonospora sp. NPDC023633. The sequence continues at coordinate 760 of NZ_JBFABB010000218.1, forward strand.
ACGCGTCCTCCTCCCCGGCCAGCTCGTCCGCCCCGAGCAGCCGTACCCCGCCCCGGCCGTCCGGGCCGAGCACGGTCACCGCGAGCGGGACGCCGTCGTGCCGCCGGGTGACCACGGGGGCGTCGGCACTGGTCAGGGCCGCCCGCAGGGCGTGGGCGTCGACCGTCAGCCGGTGCGCCGGCCCGTCGTCGGCCGGCGGGCGGAGCAGGCGGCGGTGGTCCGGGAAGTCGTACGGCAGGGCGTCGGCGTCGACCGTGCGGCCGGCGACGCGGACCGCGATGGCGTCGCCGGCCACCGTCAGCCGGGCCTCGCCGGTGCCGCCCGTGCCGGTGTCGAGCAGGGCCCGCACCTCGTCGACGAAGGCGACCGGGGCGAGCACCCGCACCGGCGGCCCGTCGACCCGGGCGTCCGCCCGCGCGACGGCCAGCCGGTGCCGGTCGGTCGCCACCAGCCGTACGCCGTCGGGGTCGGACTCGAACAGCACGCCGCCCAGCACCGGCAGCTCGGGATCGGCGCCGACGGCGAAGCGGACCGCGTCCACGGCGGCGGCCAGGTCGGCGCGGGACAGAACGAGACTGGTGGTCACCATGGGCTCCTCGGCATCGATCAACGTACGGATGCGGGAGAGCTCGCGGCGGGCGTCGGCGAGGCCGTCCTCCAGCCGGCGCAGGTGCGCGTCGAGCAGGCGGTGCACCTGCGCCGGCTCGGACCGCAGCGCGGCGGCGATCTCGGCGACCGGCATGCCGACCCGGCGCAGCCCGGCCACCAGCCGGGCGGGCGCCACCTGGTCGCCCGTGTACCAGCGGTAGCCGGTCGCCGGGTCGACCAGGGCCGGGGCCAGCACCCCGGCGGAGTCGTAGAACCGCAGGGCGCTGACGGTCAGCCCGCTGGCGCGGGCCAGCTCGCCGATGCTGCGCAGGTCGCTCTCCACGGCGCTGATCCTGTCGTCTCAACCTGGTCGAGGGTCAACCCGCCCGCTGTCGGGCGACGGTCAGCGCGGCGTGTCCAGCACCCGGAAGGTCATCCCCGCCCGCACCAGCCGGTCCAGCAGCGCGTCGCCCATCGCGGTCACCGGGGTGACCTGACCGGCGGTGGCCGGCAGGTCGTCGCCGGCCAGGCAGAGCGCCGACTCGGCGAGCATCTTCGCCGTCTCGTCGTAGCCGGGGTCGCCGCCGGCCACCTCGGTCAGCACCCGCCGCCCGCCGCCCGTGCCGGCGAACCGGACCCGGAACCAGGACTTCGCCCGCTGCTGCGGCGTCGGCCCCTGCCCGGAGGCGAGCCGGCCGAGCAGCCAGCGCCGGGTCGGCGGCAGCTTCACCAGGGCCACCAGCCCGCCCAGCCCGACCCCGCCCGCCAGCACCGTGGGCAGCCGCTTCACGGCGGCGAAGTGCCGGTAGCGGAAGTCCGGCCCGTACTCCGGCCGGGCGGCGGCCGAGCGGCGGACCACCTGCGGGTCGATGGTCGGCAGCGGCACGATCCACATGCCCAGCTCCTTTGCGCGGGCGAGCCGGCCGGGCACCGCGCGGACCCGCCGCCCGGTCGGTCGCGGCTCGACCTGCCGCCGCTCGCGGGCCGCCCGGGACGCCTGCGCCGTGCGGGAGAAGGCGGTGAGCGCCGAGTGGTACGTGCCGGCGGAGAACCGCCCGCCCGCCCGGACGAAGCCGTCGACGGTGATCGGCACGTCGTCCGGGAGGTGCTTGAGCGTGAACCAGACGCCCAGGTCGTGCGGGATCGAGTCGAACCCGCAGGCGTGCACCAGCCGCGCCCCGGTGCGCTCCGCCTCGGCGTGGTGGCGCACGTACATCTGGTCGACGAACTCGGGCTCGCCGGTGATGTCCAGGTAGTCGGTGCCGGCGCGCGCGCAGGCGGCGACCAGCGGCTCCCCGTGGTGCACGTACGGGCCGACGGTGGTGGCCACCACCCGGGCGCTCTCGGCGACCGCCCGCAGCGACCCCGCATCCGTGACGTCGGCGGTGAGCAGGGGCAGCCCGGCCAGCGCCGGGTCGATCGCGGCCAGCCGGTCCCGGACGGCGGCCAGCTTGCCGGGGTTGCGTCCCGCGAGCGCCCACCGCAGCCCGGGCGGAGCGCTGCGGGCCAGGTACTCGGCGGTCAGCCCTCCGGTGAAGCCGGTGGCCCCGAAGAGGACGACGTCGTACGTCCGCTGCTCACGCATCCGCCGAGTCTGCCACCCGGCGCGGTGGGCCGCAGCGTTCCGCCTCAGCCGCCGGCGGGCGGGAGATCGGGGCTGAGCACGGCGCGGACGCAGCCGTCGGCCCGGTCCCGGAACAGCGCGTACCCCTCCGCGCCGCGCTCCAGCGGCAGCCGGTGGGTGGCCAGGTGCTCGGTACGCAGCTCGTCGCGGGCCATCCGCTCCAGCAGCATCGGGATGTAGCGCTGCCCGTGCTGCCGTGCGCCCCGCACCGTGAGCCCCTTGTTGGTCACCGCCCCGAGCGGGAAGGTGTCGACGAAGCCGGTGAACTCGCCGAGCAGGAAGACCGAACCGCCCTTGCGGCAGGCGTGCACGGCCTCGCGTACGGCGGCCGGTCGCTCGGCGCCGCCGGTGAACCGGTCGGCCAGTGACCGGGGGCCGTGCCCGTTCCAGGCCGCCCCGACCGCCTCCACGCACACGTCCGGGCCCCGGCCGCCGGAGCGCTCGCGCAGCTCGGCGGTCACGTCGGCGAGCCGGTGGTCGATCGTCTCCGCGCCGGCGTGTTGCTCGGCCATCCGCAGCCGCTCGTCCTCGGCGTCGACGACGATGACCCGCTCCGCGCCGAGCAGCCGCGCGGCCCGCGCCGCGAGCTGCCCGACGGCGCCCGCCCCCCAGACCGCCACCACGTCGCCGGGGCGCACCTGGCCGAGGTCCGCGCCCATCCAGCCGGCCGGCGCGGCGTCGGAGGCGAACAACGCGCGGTCGTCGCTGACCGGCTCCGGCACGGTGAACGCGCCGACGTCCGCGTACGGCACCCGGACGTACTCCGCGTGGCTGCCGGCGAAGCCGCCCAGCGCCCGGGGCTGGCCGAACGCGCCCCCGGTGGGGTGGCCCCAGGCCGCCTCGGCGACGGCCGGGTCGGCGCTGCCGTTGTCGCAGCAGGAGGGCAGGTCGCGCCGGCAGTACCAGCAGTTGCCGCAGGCCACCGAGGAGCAGACCACCACCCGGTCGCCGACCCGGTGCCGGCGTACCTCCGGCCCGACCTCGACCACCTCGCCGAGGAACTCGTGCCCGAGCACGTCGCCGACGGCGAGGAAGGGCACCCGCCCGGCCAGCAGCGGCAGGTCCCCGCCGCAGGTGGCGCTCTGCCGGACCCGGACGATGGCGTCGTGGCCGTTGCGCAGCTCCGGGTCGGGCACCTGCCGTACCGCCACCTCGCCCGCCCCCACCCAGCACAGCGCCCTCATCGCGGCGGTCCCGCCGGACGGTCGGCCGGCGAGCGGTCCGCGCGGAGCACCTCGCCGGTCTCGGCGAGCTGCTTGACCTCCCGCAACGCCCGGCGGACCAGCAGGCCCGGATCGTCGCCGACCAGGTGGGCGGCGAGCCCGGCCGGGGCCGCCGCGCCGGGCAGCGGCCGGGCGGCCAGCTCCGTGCCCCGGCAGCCGGGAGCCGGCCGCAGCTCGACCTGCACCGCGCCGCCGAGCCGGCGCAGGGGCTCCGGCCAACGGCCGCCGGGCAGCACCTCGCCGGGCGCGCGGTCGATGGTCACCACCTGCCAGCGCCCGGGCCGCGGATCGGCGCCGGCCGCTCGGGGCCAGGCCGACCCGCGCCGGCGTACGCCCAGCGCCCGGTCCGCCGCGGCGAGGGCGAGCGCCGCACCGGCCGTCCCCGCGAGGCGTCCCATCCGTCCCCGCCCGTTCACCTCGGCCCCGCCTCCCGTCCCCTCCCGACGCCACCCGCGCACCGGTGCGCGCGGCCGGTCGCCCGCGTACGACCAGGGTTGCCCGGGGCGGGGTGAAGCCGGGTCCCCCCGAAGGGGTGAACGGGGCCGCGCCGGGTAACCGCCGCCCGCGGGACCTGGGGGAGTGGACGCGTCGGTGGAGGGCGGGGCCGGATGCCGGAGGACGTACGGGACAGGGGAGCCGTCACGGTCGCGCGCGAGCCGGCCGGTGCGCCGCTGCTGGCGTCCCGGCTGTGCCCCGCCCCACCGCCGCAGCCGCTGGTGCTGCGGCCCCGGCTGCTGCGGGCGCTGGACGAGGGGACCGCCGGACCGGTCACCCTGGTCCGGGCCCCGGCGGGGTGGGGAAAGACGACGCTGCTCGCCTCCTGGTTCCGGGCCGCCGGCGAGGCCGGCGCGCACCGGGGCCGGGTGGGGGAGGGGCCGGTGACCGCCGCCGCCGAGGGGCCTCGGGGCGACGGGCCGGCCGGGGCCGCTCCGGGCGACTTCGGCGCGGCGGCGGGCGCCCCGGCGGAACCCGACCGGCCCCGGGCGGCCTGGGTCTCGGTGGAGGCCGGTGACGACGGGGACCGGCTCTGGTCCTACCTGGCGGCGGCGCTGCGCGCGGCCACGGATCCCGCAGACGACGTGCCGGGCCCACCCGTGCCCGACCGGCCGCCCCGCCCCGACCAGTTGGAGGTGCTGGCCGCAGCCCTCGCCGCCCGGGAACGGCCGGTCCTGCTGGTCCTGGACGACCTGCACCGGATCACCGATCCGGAGGCGCTGACCGGGCTGGAGTTCCTGCTCCGCCACGCCGAGCAGCGGCTGCGGCTGGTGGTCGGCGCCCGCGCCGGGATGCCGCTGGCCGTGCACCGGCTGCGGCTGGCCGGGGAGCTGACCGAGGTCGGCCCCGACGAGCTGGCCTTCAGTGGCGACGAGGTCGCCGACCTGCTGACCGCGCACGGGGTGGCGCTGCCGGCGGCCGGGGTGCGCCGGCTGCGGGAACGCACCGGCGGCTGGCCGGCGGCCCTCCGCTTCGCCGCGCTGGCGCTGCGTGGGCAGCCGGACCCGGCCCGCTGGGCCGAGCAGTTCGGCGGCGACCAGCCGGACGTGGCCGGCTACCTGCGCGAGGAGGTGCTCGCCGGGCTCGACCCGGCCGTGCGGGACGTGCTGCGCCGCTCCGCCGTCGCCGACGCGGTCTGCGCCGGCCTCGCCGACGCGCTCACCGGTCGCACCGACGCCGAGCAGGCGCTGGCCGCCCTGGCCGGCGACGGCGGGCTGCTGCGCCGCGACGACAGCCGTCCGCCCTGGTACCGGTGCCCCCCGCTCCTGGCCGACCTGCTGCACGCCGAGCTGGGCCGGCTGCCCGCCGACGAACTGCGCGACCTGCACCTGCGCGCGGCCGGCTGGTACGCCGACAACGGGCGACCCGCCGAGGGGCTGCGGCACGCGCTGGCCGGCGGCGACCACGACCGGGCCACCGCGCTCTTCGTGGCCCGCTGGCCGGAGCTGGTCCCGTA
>NZ_JBFABB010000219.1:0-6120 GCF_040640035.1 Micromonospora sp. NPDC023633
GGCTCGGCCGCGCCGCCGCCCTGGCCCGGCCCGGCGGCGTCACCCGTCCACCTCGGCGGCGACCGGCACGTCGGCCAGCGCGCCCGGGTCGGCCGTGCACACCAGCACCGCCACCCCCGGCGTGTCCGGCGGGGAGAGCCGGTCGACCAGGTCGGTCAGCCGCCCACCGCCGGCCGGCCCGGTCGGCAGGTCGATCACCAGCACCTCGGGCAGGCAGACCACCGCGCGGGCGAGCGCCACCCGGAACCGCTGCGCCTCCGACAGCAGGTGCGGTCGCAGCCCCAGCGTCGGGGCCAGCTCCAACCGGTCGACCACCGTCGCCGTCCAGGCGTCGGCCACCTCCCGCACCCGCTCGCGCCGGCGCTGGCCGTAGGCGATGTTGCGGCGCACGGTCAGGTGGGGCAGCAGCGCGCCGCCGGCCGGCACGTAGGCGATGCGGCGGTGCGGCGGCGGCAGGGCAGTCACCTCCCGGTCGCCGACCAGGACCCGGCCGGCGACCGGCGCGGCCAGCCCGCTCACCACGCGGGCGACGGCGGTGCCGACGGGCGGGGCGGCGACCAGGGCGGCCGTGGCGCCGGCGGGGACGGCGAGGGTCACCGCGGCGGCGGCGGGCACGGCGACGAGTTCGCACAGACGTAACGTGGCCATCACCTCCGGTGACCGGGCAGTCGGTCCCAGGGTCGCACAACCCGACGACAACCGGCGTCCCGCCACCGTCCGGTGTGGAGGGCGCGCGGCTCAGGCCGGCGCCTGCCCACCGGCGCGGCGGCCGGCCGGGCGGGGTGCGTAGAGGGCGGCGAGGCCGGCGGCGGTCGCGGCGAGCCGCTCGCGCAACGCCGCCGGAGCCAGCACCTCCACGTCCGCGCCGAGCCGCAGCAGGTCGCCGTGGGCGTGGGTGAGCGACTCGATCGGGATGACGGCGGTCACCCAGCCGGCGTCGTCGGGCGGACCCGCGGTCTCGTCGACGGCCGCGACCACCAGCTCGCTGGCGATCTCCCGCAGCCGGCCCCGCCCCCGCCGGGAGAGCCGGACCGTCGCGTCGTCGCGGTGCAGGCCGGCCCGGAAGCGCAGCACGTGCGCCCGCCACCAGCCCGGCAGGTCGAAGCCCGCCGGGCGCGGGAACTCCTCGTCGAGGGCGGTCAGCGACAGGATCTGGTTGACCCGGTAGGCGGCGGGCCCGTTTCGCCCGGACCGGCCGGCGACCGCGTACCAGCGCCCGCCCTTGAGGACGAGCCCGTAGGGCTCCAGCACCCGGTCGACCTCGCCGGTCCAGCTGCGGTAGCGCACCGCGATCCGCCGCTGCCGCCAGACCGCCTCGGCCACCTCGGCCAGGTGCGGCGAGGCGTCGCCGTCGGCGTACCAGTTGGGGGTGTCCAGATGGAAGCGCTCCTGGATCCGCGCGGCCCGCTCGGCCAGCTCGGGCGGCAGCGCGGCGTGCAGCTTGAGCTGGAGCGCGGCCACCGCCGCCCCATAGCCCAGCTCGGCGGCGGGCCCGGGCAGCCCGGCGAGGAACAGCCGCTCCGCCTCCTGGGCGGTCAGCCCCGTCAGCCTCGTCCGCCAGCCGTCGACGAGCTGGTAGCCGCCCGCGTGCCCGGCCTCGCCGTAGAGCGGGACGCCGGCCTCGTGCAGCGACTCGATGTCGCGGTAGACGGTGCGGGTGGACACCTCCAGCCGCTCGGCGAGCTGCGCGGCGGTCATCCGCCCGTGGGCCTGGAGCAGCATCAGGAGGGAGAGCAGTCGACCGGCCCGCATTCCGCTGACAGTAGTTGTCAGTGGAGCGCCCGTACCGTCCCGGCATGGCTTTTCGCGACAAGGAACTTCGGGTGCCGGCACCGCTCACGATCGCCGGCCGCCAGCTCAAGCGCTACCACGTCGACCAGCCGGAGCGCCGGATCTCCCCGGAGGTGGAACGGGCCGCGTACGCGGTGCTGCCCCGCCTGCTGCCCGGCGAGGACGGTGACGGCACGCCGGCGGCCGGCTGGGTGGTGCTGCACCGGGGCGCCGACACGGGGGCGTACCTGCTGGCGTACAGCTGGGTCTGGGACAACGTGGTGCGGGTGCGCATCGCGGCGGCCGGTCAGCCCGCCCTCGACTGCCCGGACGACGACCCGACGCGCTTCGTGGAGCTGGACCGACCGTGGGTGGGGTGCGTCTGGGAGCTGGGGGTGCTGGAACACGAGCGGGCCGCCTGGGTCCGACACGTGCTGACGCCGGAGCGCCCGGACCTGCCCGGCTGGCTCGCCGACACCCGCCCCGAGGGGTCGGTGGGACGCTGACCAGGGAGCCGGCCGACCGGTGCTGGCGGCTGACCGGCCGGCGCGCCCGCCGGTCAGCCGGCCGGGCGTGGTGGGAGCCCGAGCCGCTGGCACGCCTCCCGGTACATCCGCACCACCTCCTGCCGGATCTGGCCGCGTTCGGTCAGCCGGTATCCGAACGCGACCCGCACCGGAACCTCGATGTCGTCCACGGTCACGGCGAACTCCATGCCCCCGTCGTCCAGGCCGGTGGCCCGGGCGCGGGTGGCCGTGGACTGCCCGCCCAGCGTGCGGCAGATCAGCAGCGAGTCCTCGGCGTGGTCGTCGTTCATGTGCCGGCAGACGGCGGCGACCACGTCGGGGCCGAAGGGGGCGGTCACGCGTCCGCCCCCGCGGCCGGCACGAGCCCGGACAGGGCGGCGAGGACCTCGGTGTTGTGCCGGTACGCCACGAGCACCTCGTCCCGCAGCGCGGCCCGGCCCACCTCGTCGAGCGGGAGGTCGTCCAGCCTGGCCCGGTAGGCGTCCTTGTACGCCTTCGGGTCGGTGATCCGGTCGAACCGGTAGAACGCCGCGCCGGCGTCCCCGGTCAGCCCGTAGTGCCGGGCGAGCGACCGTCCGATGTGCAGGCCGCCGGAGAGGTCGCCGAGGTAGCGGGTGTAGTGGTGGGCGACGAACCGCTCCGGTGAGCTGGCACCGACCGCGCGCAGGCGCCCGGCGTAGGAGACCGTGGCCGGGGTCGGCTCGATCCGCCGGCGCCAGTCGGGTCCGAGCAGGAGCTCCAGGTCGGCGGCGAGGGCGGGCAGCCGCGTCAGCGCGTCGTCGACGAACGGACCGGCGAGAGGATCGTGGCGCATCGCCTCGGCGGCCCCCTCCAGCGCCTCGTAGATGACGTGGTGCTGCATCACGAGCGCGGCGTAGCCGACGCGGTCCAGGTCGCCGGCCACCAGGGCGCAGACGTACCGCTGGGACTCGGCGTCCTGGTGGGCCTCGGCGCTGGCGGCCCGCAGTTCGGCCGAGAACGGGGTGCTGGTCGGGCTCATGTCTCCTCCAGGGTGACGGAAGGCCGGGTGGGTCGCCGTCGGGGAACGACCAAGGGTAGTCGGGTACGTGGATGGGGCACGACCTCGATGTCGTGCCGGTACACCTCGCTGAGCAGGGGGCGGTGAAGACCTCCGCCGGCGGCCCGACGGCGCGTACCCGCCCGTCGGCGAGGAGGGTGACGGTGTCGGCGTACGCGCCGGCGAGGGTCAGGTCGTGTAGCACCGCCACCACGGCGTCGCCGGCCCGCGCCCGGTTCCGCGCGACGCGCATGACCAGCTCCTGGTGGCCCGAGTCGAGGGCCGCGGTCGGTTCGTCAAGCAACAGCACGGCGGCCTGCTGCGCCAGCGCCCGGGCCAGCGCGACGCGCGCCTGCTCGCCGCCCGTCGTCGCCCCACGTCGGCGCCGGCCGCCGCACCGGCGCCGCGGATCGCCGTGCCGGCCGGCACATTCCGGTCCGGCGATCAGATCCTGGTCACCCTCGTCGGCTGGCCGGCCGGCACCGTGCAGATCGAGGTCTGCGGCAACGGGGGACGTCGCGGCGTGCTCGACTGCGCGACCAGCAGGGTCGGGCACGGACAGGTGCCGTCGTCGGGCGCTCTCACCCTGCCGGTGGTGCTCGCTGCCCCACCGGTCGGCTGCACCTGCCTGGTACGTGCCCGCACGCCCACCGGCAGCACCCGGGCCAGCGTCGCCCTGCCGCTGACCGGCGTGAGCGCACCGCCCGCCCCCGCGCCGGTCGGCGCCGCGGAACTGGTCGTCGTCGGGCTGCGCGCCACCGACCGATCCGGCGTGCCGGGCTGGTTCGGTGTGCCGGGAGACCTGACCGTGGACCTCAACCTGCGCAACGTCGGCCCCACCGACGCGGTCGACCCGCCGTTCTCGCTGCTGTTCGGCCGCCCCGGTCGGGTGCACACGCTCGTCGGCGCCCCGCCGCTCGGTACGATCGGGGCCGGGCAGGCCCGGGAGTACCGGATTCGCGTCCCGACCGACGCGACCGTCGTGGGCCGGCACGAACTGCGCGGCCGGATCGAGCCGTCCGGCGGGCCGGTCGCCTTCACCGTCGAGGCGGCCCGTTACCCCTGGGACCTGCTGGGCCTGGTAACCGTGCCGTTGCTGTGGGCGCTGGCGCGACCGGCCCGACGCCCCCGGCCGGTTCGCCGTGAGGAGGTCGGATCGAGGCGTGCCGCCCGGCACGCGTGACGCCGCACCGCGGTCGCAGGCAGACGTCGCCCAGGCGGCCGGGGTTGCCGCCCGCCGCTACCCTCCTGACCGTGCGGAGATGGTGGCGGATCGATCCCCTGGGCGCGCGGCAGGTGTTGAGCGGTTTCATGCTCGCCGTCGCTTCCACGATGGCGGTCGTCGTCCTGGTTTCGCTGGCGGCGGGCCGGTTCGACGTCCGTGACGCCTTCGGCCTCGCCGGCCTGGTGGCCTTCCTCGCGCTGTGGATGACGCTGGTCGCCCGATACTTCCTGGTCGGTGTGTACGTCAACGACAGCGGCCTGCGGTTGCGCTACACGTTTTCGACCCGGACCCTGCCGTGGTCGCGGGTGACCGGCTTCGTCGTGCGGCCAGCCGAACTCCTCGGGGAGCCGACCGCCCGGGACGCCTGCTGGGTGCGCACGGCCGACGGCGCGGTCGAGACGCCGGTGCAGCGGCGGTCCCGGACGGTGGGCTGGCGCAAGGACATCGGCCCGGTGCTGCGTACAGAGGACTTCGGCCGGATGGTCGCCCGGCTCGACGCCGAGCTGGCCGCCGCCCGGCGCGGTCAGGCCGGTGGGGGAGTGGTGCTGCGGTAGATCGCGGCCAGCCAGACGTCGCGCAGCACGTCGACCACGTCGCGCTCGGCCACCGCCGGCCCGTCGCCGGCGAAGGTGGCGTACCAGACGCGCTCGTTCATCGAGTTGAGCGCGATGGCGAGGTCGCGGGCGGGCACCCCGTCGGGGCCGCCCCGCGCCGCCGCTCGGCCACGATCGCGCTCTCGATCGCGTGCACCCAGCGCTCCAGCACCCTCGCCCACAGCTGGCGCACCTCGGCGTTGGTGCCGCGCACCTGGGCGCAGGCCAGCACCACCGCGCGGTGTGCCCCGAACGTCTCGTGGAACCGGTCGATCAGCTCCCGCCAACGCGCCGGCGGGTCCTCGGCCAGCCGCTCCAGCACGTCCCCGGCGGCGGCGTCGGCCTCCTCGATGACCCGGTCTAGCAGCGTCAGCAGCACCGCGTCCTTGGACGGGAAGTAGAAGTAGAAGGTGGGCCGGGAGATGCCCGCCCCGCGCGCGAGGTCGTCGATCGAGATGTCGGCGAAGGCCCGCTGCCGCAGAAGCCGCTCGGCGGTGGCCAGGATGGCCAGCTCCCGCTCATCGCCGACGGAGCGCGCCGCGCGCCGTCCGCGCCCGGTGGCGCTCCCGGTGGCCGTACGGGCGGGTGTCATGCCCGGTGACTCAACACCGTGTCGATCGGACTCGACAGGGTGTTGACGAGCCTCGACGCTCGTGGCTAGTGCGGTGTCCACGAACCTTTGCCGGGTTCGTCGGCGGTGAAATTGTCGTACCGGTGGTGTTGGCTTCGGTTTGTGCCTCGTCGTCGGGATTCTGCTGCGCCTGCGGTGGTGTATCGCACCGCTCGTGTCGCCGTGCGGGTGACGCCCGCGCAGCGGCGGCGGTGTTTCGGGCTGCTGCGTTCGGCCGGTGACGTGTGGGCGTGCGTGCTGGAGGTCAACGCGTGGCGGCGCCGCCGCCGGGATGCGCCGCTGGCCGGTTATCAGGAATTGTGCCGGGAGTTGTCCGCCTCCGGGCCGGGCACCTTCGCCGAGCTGGACTCGACGGG
>NZ_JBFABB010000220.1:0-6108 GCF_040640035.1 Micromonospora sp. NPDC023633
CCGGCGGGAGGCGCCGGGCCGCTCGGGCGTCGTCCGCACGGTCACGCCGCGCGCCCCGCGCCACGACGACGACCCGCCGCCGCGCCGCCGCGCCGCCGCGCGCCCCGCGCGCCGGCCGGACCGTCCCGCCGCCCGGCGGCCGTCGCGCAAGCCGCCGAAGCCGCCCCGGCTGGCCGATCCCCGACGTCGGCTGCGGCTCGGCACCGTGCTCACCCTGACGCTCTTCGCCGTCATCGGCATCCGGCTGGTCGTCCTCCAGGCCGTGGAGACTCCGGCGTACGCCGGCGGTGGCCTCGCCGACCGGCTGCGCACCGTCACCCTGCCGGCGGCGCGCGGCGCCATCTACGACCGGGACGGTGCCCCGCTGGCGCACAGCGTCGAGGCCCGCTACGTCTACGCCGACCCCACCCAGATCAAGGACCAGCAGGCCACCGCCAGGGCGCTGTCCCCGTTGCTGGCCATGCCGGCCTCGGAGCTGGCCGAGAAGATGAAGCCCCGCAAGCGGGTCAACGGCGACGACTCGCAGTTCGAGTACCTCGCCCGGGGGGTGGACATCGACCGGGCCCGGCAGATCACGGCGCTGGAACTGCCCGGCATCTACACCCACCGCGACGAGCGGCGCGAGGTGCCCGGCGGCGACCTCGCGGCCAACCTGCTCGGCTTCACCAGCCAGGACATGGTCGGGCTGGAGGGGCTGGAGGCCCGCTACGACGACGTGCTGCGGGGCAAGGACGGCAAGCGGGTCTACGAGGTCGGCCTCGGCGACCTGGCCGCCCCGATCCCCGGCGGCTACAGCGAGACGACGAAGGCCAAGCCGGGCAGCTCGCTCCAGCTCACCATCGACCGCGACCTGCAGTTCATGACGCAGCGGATGCTCAGCCGGCACATGGCGCAGAGCAAGGGCAGCACCGGCGCCGCCGTGGTGATCGAGATTCCCTCGGGCGAGGTGCTGGCCCAGGCCAGCCACCCCACCTACAACGCGGCGAAGCCCGTGCCGAGCGACCCGACCGACCGCGAGGACGCGGCCACCAGCTTCGTGGTCGACCCCGGCTCGGTGCACAAGGCCATCACCTTCGGCGCCGCGCTCCAGGAGCGGGTGATCACCCCGGACACCACGCTGCCGATCGCCAACGGCATCAAGAAGGGCGACACCTGGTTCACCGACACGCACAAGGCGCACGGACAGCGGATGAGCCTGCCCGGCATGATGGCGTACTCGTCCAACGTCGGCACCATCCAGATCGCCGACAAGCTCGGCCCGGAACGCCTGATCGACTACCAGAAGCGGTTCGGCCTCGGGGAGCCCACTCGGGTCGGCATGCCCGGCGAGGCCAGCGGGCGACTGCTGCCGGCCGACGAGTGGAGCGGGTCGTCGCAGGGGTCGGTGCCGATCGGGCACAGCGTGGACGCCACGCCGCTGCAGATGGCCGCCGTCTACGCGACGATCGCCAACAACGGCACGTACGTCCAGCCGCGCCTGGTCCGGGAGGTGATCGGGCCGGACGGGAAGCGTACGCCGACCGAGCCCCCGGTCACCCGCTCGGTGCTCAGCCCGGAGAACGCCGCCGCGCTGCGGCACATCCTCGAGGCGGTCACCACGGTCGAGGACGCCACCGGCAGGGCCGCGGCGATCCCCGAGTGGCGGGTCGCCGGCAAGACCGGCACCGGCTGGCGACTGGTCGACGGGCGCAAGCAGCCCGGCGAGGTGGCCTCGTTCATCGGGATGGCCCCGGCCGAGAACCCGCGCTACGTGATCGCGGTCTTCGCGCACACCCCGTCCGGCGGGGGTGGGGACATCGCGGCCCCCGCGTTCCGGGACATGATGCAGTTCACGCTGCGTCACTACGGCGTGCCGCCGAGTGGGCAGAAGGCCCCGAAGTTCACGGTCTATCCGCGTTGAGCGGCCACGCCGCGACATCATCGGTGAGTGCGGACGAACCACCGGGGCGGCAGTGCGGCCGGAACCGGACGACCGGGTAGGGTCTGACGCCGTGCCCGGCAATCCTCGTCCCCGTACCGTGATCGGTGTCCGGCTCGGCGATCTCGCCGCCCGGCTCGAATTGGAGCCCCCGGAGGGCGCCGCCGAGCTGGTGGTGACCGGGGTGACCCACGCCAGCCAGGAGGTTCGCCCCGGCGACCTGTACGCGGCCCTGCCGGGTGCCCGCCGGCACGGGGCGGAGTTCGCCGCCGGCGCGGCGGCCGCCGGCGCGGTGGCCGCGCTGACCGATCCGGCGGGTGCCCCGGCGGTGGCCGAGGCGGGCCTGCCGGCGCTGGTGGTGTCCGACCCGCGCGCGGTGCTGGGCACCCTCGCCGCGGTCGTCTACGGCGACCCGACCGAGCACCTGACGGTGATCGGGGTGACCGGCACGGCCGGCAAGACCTCGACGGCCTACCTGGTCGAGTCCGGCCTGCGCGCCGCCGGCCACACCACCGGCCTGATCGGCACCGTCGAGACCCGCCTCGGCGACCTGGCGATCGACAGCGTGCGCACCACGCCCGAGGCGACCGACCTGCACGCCATGCTGGCCGCCGCCCGGGAGCGCGGCGTCACCGCCGTGGTCATGGAGGTCTCCAGCCACGCCCTGGCGATGGGCCGGGTCGGCGGGGTCCGGTTCACCGTCGGCGGCTACACCAACTTCGGCTCCGACCACCTGGACTTCCACGCCGACTCGGCGGACTACTTCGCCGCCAAGGCGCAGCTGTTCGACGGGCGCTGCGCCGTGGAGGTGCTCAACCACGACGACCCGGCGCTGAAGTCGCTGTACGGCCCGGCGACGGTCACCTACTCGGCGGCCGGCGACCCGACCGCCACCTGGTGGGCCGACGAGATCGGCGGCGAGGGGTACGCGCAGCGGTTCACCGCGCACGGCCCGGACGGGCTGGTCCTGCCGGCCGGCGTGGCGCTGCCGGGCCGGCACAACGTGGCCAACGCCCTGCTGGCCATCGCCGCGCTGGTCGGCGCCGGCGTGGACCCGCGCACGGCCGCCGCCGGGGTCGCCGCGTGCGGCGGGGTACCCGGCCGGCTGGAGCTGGTGAGCGCCCCCGGCCCGGTCCGGGGCGTGGTCGACTACGCGCACAAGGCGGACGCGATCGTCGCCGCGCTGGCGGCGCTGCGGGAGTTCGGCGCCGGCCGGTTGATCTGCGTGATCGGTGCCGGCGGGGACCGGGACCGGGGCAAGCGGCCGGTGATGGGCGCCGCCGCGGCGGAGGGAGCCGACGTGGTGCTGGTGACGGACGACAACCCGCGTACCGAGGATCCGGCGGACATCCGGGCCGAGGTGCTCGCCGGCGCCCGGCGCGCCGGCACGACGGCCCGGATCGAGGAGGTGGCCGACCGCCGGACGGCGATCGACGCGGCGGTCCGGCTGGCCGAGCCGGGCGACGTGATCGCGGTGCTCGGCAAGGGCCACGAACGCGGGCAGGAGATCGGCGGCGAGGTGCACCCGTTCGACGACCGCACCGAGCTGGCCGACGCGCTGCGCGCCCGCTTCGCCGACCCGGCGGGTCAGCGGTGATCCCGCTCAGCCTGGCCGAGGTCGCCGCGGCGGTCGACGGGCGGCTGGCCGGCGCCGACCCGCAGGCCCGGGTCACCGGTCCGGTCGAGTTCGACTCGCGCAAGGTGCGCCCGGGCGCGCTCTTCGTCGCCTTCCCGGGCGAGAAGGTGGACGGGCACGACTACGCCGCCGGCGCGGTGGCCGCCGGCGCGGTGGCCGTGCTCGGCACCCGGGAGGTGCCCGGCGTGCCGATGGTGCTGGTCGACGACGCGCTGGCCGCGCTGGGCCGGCTGGCCCGTGCGGTGGTCGACCGGCTGCCGGGGCTCACCGTCGTCGGGTTGACCGGCTCGTCGGGCAAGACCACCACCAAGGACCTGATCGCGCAGCTCACCGTGCGGCTCGGCCCGACCGTCGCCCCGCCCGGGTCGTTCAACAACGAGCTGGGGCACCCGTACACGGCGTTGCAGGCCGGGCCCGAGACCCGCTACCTGGTGATGGAGAAGGGCGCCCGGGGGGTGGGGCACGTGCGCTACCTCTGCGACGTGGTGCCGCCCCGGATCTCCGTGGTGCTCAACGTCGGGGTGGCGCACATCGGTGAGTTCGGCTCGGTGGAGACGATCGCGCTGGCCAAGGGCGAGCTGGTCGAGGCGCTGCCCGCCGACGGCCTGGCCGTGCTGAACGCCGACGACCCGCTGGTCGACGCGATGGCCTCGCGTACGGTCGCCCGGGTGGTCCGCTACGGCGAGGCGGCGCACGCCGACGTGCGGGCCGAGGACGTGACGCTGGACGACCGGGGGCGGCCCGCGTACACCCTGGTCACCCCGGAGGGGACCGCGCCGGTACGGCTCGGGCTGACCGGCCGGCACCAGGTGTCGAACTCGCTCGCCGCCGCCGCGGTGGCCCGCGAGCTGGGCATGCCGCTGGCCGAGCTGGCCACCGCGCTGGGCGCTCTGGGGCTGGTCTCCACCCGCCGGATGGACGTCTTCGAACGCGTCGACGGGGTGACCGTGATCGACGACTCGTACAACGCCAATCCCGCCTCGATGGCGGTCGCGCTGCGCGCGCTGGCCGGCATCGGGCGGGAGCGGCGCACCGTCGCGGTGCTCGGCTACATGGCCGAGCTGGGCCCGTTCGAACGCGACGGGCACGCCGAGGTCGGCCGGCTCGCGGCCGAACTGGGCGTCGACCGGCTGCTCGTGGTGGGCGAGCCGGCCGCGCCGATCCACGAAGGCGCGACATCGGTAGGTGACTGGGGAGGAGAGTCGGTGCTGCTCACCGATCAGGCGGCGGCCGTCGAGGTGCTGCGGAGCGAGTTACGGCCGGGCGACGTCGTCCTGGTGAAGGGCTCCCGGTACCGCACCTGGGAGGTGGCCGACGCGCTGCGCGCCGACGCCGCCGGGGACGGATCCGGCCCGACGGCGACGGGGGGCGGCGCCGCATGAGGGCGGTCATCGTCGCCATCGGGGTGGCCTTCCTGGTCTCGCTGTTCTGCACCCCGATCGCGATCAAGGTGTTCGCCCGGCTGAAGGCCGGCCAGCCGATCCGATCAAACCTCGGGCTCGCCAGCAACGAGGGCAAGAAGGGCACGCCGACGATGGGCGGCGTGGTGTTCATCCTCGCCACGGTCATCGCGTACGTGGCCGGTCACCTGGCCCTGACGACCCTGCCGGACGCGCAGATCGCCCAGGTCGAGCCGACCATCACCGCCCTGGTGCTGCTGGGGCTGATGGTCTTCTCCGGCGCGGTGGGCTTCATCGACGACTTCCTCAAGGTGCGCAAGCGGCACAGCGGCGGGCTCAACAAGCGCGGCAAGCTGCTCGGGCAGATCCTGGTCGGCGCGGTCTTCGGCGTGGTGGCGCTCTACTTCCCGAGCACCATGACCGACGCCTCGGGGGCCGAGACCAACACGGAGACCGTGGGCAGCACGACGCTCAGCTTCATCCGGGACATCCCGGCGCTGGACATCACCAAGATCGGCGCGGTGGTCCTCTTCATCTTCGTGGTGATGGCCGCGACCAACGGCGTCAACCTCACCGACGGCCTCGACGGCCTGGCCACGGGCGCCTCGGTGATGGTCCTCGCGGCGTACGCGCTGATCGCCTTCTGGCAGTACCGGCACTGGTGCGCCGACCCGAACTACACCCAGGACTACTGCTACGCGGTCCGGGACCCGCTGGAGATCGCGCTGATCGCCGGCGCGGCGGCCGGGGCCTGCGTGGGCTTCCTGTGGTGGAACACCTCGCCGGCGCGGATCTTCATGGGCGACACCGGCGCGCTGGGCCTCGGCGGCCTGATCGCCGGCATGGCGATGTCCACCCGGACGATCCTGCTGCTGCCGATCATCGGTGGCCTCTTCGTGATCATCACGATGTCCGTGGTGATCCAGATCATCTCGTTCCGTACCACCGGCAAGCGGGTCTTCCGGATGTCGCCGTTGCAGCACCACTTCGAGCTCGCGGGGTGGAGCGAGGTCAACATCGTGGTCCGGTTCTGGATCATCGCCGGCATCGGCGTGGCCATCGCGCTGGGCCTGTTCTACAGCGAGTTCCTCGCCAACATGACCTGAGCGGGCCGGCAGGTCCCGCCGCGGGGCCCGGGCGCGTGTCGCCCGGGC
>NZ_JBFABB010000221.1:0-6028 GCF_040640035.1 Micromonospora sp. NPDC023633
CGGCCAGCCGCCGAGCCGGCCAGCCGCCGAGCCGGCCCGCCGCCGAGCCGGCCAGCCGCCGAGCCGGCGCTGCCGGACGCGCCCCGGACCGGGGCCCGGGCCGACACCCCGCTCGTCACGCGTGGTCGCGAGCGGGGGCCGGCGACGCCGCCGGGTGGTGCGGGTTGCCTGCGGGCGGCATGATCGCGGGAATGATCGACACTCCGCTCCGGCGGGCCGCCGGTTCCCTCTTCGGCCTCGCCTACGGTGACGCGCTGGGCAAGCCGACCGAGTTCCTGACCGTCGCCGAGATCGTCCGCCGCTACGGGCCGGCCGGCCCACGCGACCTCGCCGGCGACCCGGCGCTGGTGACCGACGACACCCAGATGGCGCTGGCGGTCGGCTGGGCGCTGCACGACGCGCCGGCGCTGACTCCGGAGGCGGTCGAGCCGCTGCTGCGGGGGCGCTTCCTCGACTGGGCGGCCAGCCCGGAGAACAACCGGGCGCCGGGCATGACCTGCCTGCGCGCCTGCGCCGAACTCGGGCGCGGGATGCGTTGGCAGGAGGCGACGGTGGCCGGCTCGAAGGGCTGCGGGGCCAACATGCGGGTCACCCCGGTCGGCCTGCTGGACGTCGACCTGGACACCCTCGCCGGGCTGGCCCAGCTCCAGGCGGGGCTGACCCACGGCCACCCGACCGGCCTCGCGGCCAGCGAGCTGACCGCGTACGCGGTGCGGCTGCTGCGCGACGGCGCGACGCTGGCGGAGCTGCCCCGGCTGCTCGTCGACCGGGCCCGCGACCAGCGGCGGGTCTACCGCGCCGACTGGCTCGGCGACCTCTGGCAGCGCCCCGGCGTGGACACGCCGGAGGACTTCATCGCCCGGGGCTGGGACGAGTGCCTCGCGGTCCTGGGCCGCCTCGACGCCGCTCTCGCCGGCCCGGACGACGGCGGCGACCCGTGCCGGCACACCGGCGAGGGGTGGATCGCCGAGGAGGCGCTGGCCACGGCCCTGTTCTGCGCGATCCGGCACGCCGACGACCCGGTGGCCGCGCTGGCCCGGGGCGCCACGACCGCCGGCGACTCCGACTCGATCGCCGCGCTGGCCGGCGCCTTCGTCGGCGCCGCGCTGGGCATGGCGGCCTGGCCCGCCCCGTGGGCCGCCCGCATCGAGTACGCCGACCAGCTCACCACCCTCGCCCTGGCCTGGGGCTGACCCCCGCCCCTCCGCCCCGGCCGGCACCCCTCGGCCTGGTCGGACGGGCGGAACCCCTCGGCCTGGCCGCACGGGCGGAACCCGCCGGTCCGCGGGTGCGGCCGGCCCGGGCGGGTGCGGGTCAGGCGCCGGGCAGGTGGGGGAGGCGGCGGATGCGGCGCCACAGGGCGGGGTCGCAGACGCCGGCGCGGCGGGAGAAGTCGGCGAGCGGGACGTGGGCCGGCTCGGCCAGGTCGACGAAGCTGTCGTGCGCGGCGTCGGGATCCCACTCCCGGGTCGGGATGCGGACGTGGTCGTCCCGGGTGCTCTTGTCCTGACTGGTGATCTTCAGGACGTCGGCGCCCCCGCTGTCGGCCCGCAGCACGAGGCAGGGCCGCACCTTCGAGCCGGTGCCGTCGGCGTACGGGACGTCGGCCCACCAGATCTCGCCGGGGCGCGGCGCCCCGGCGGGAGCCCGCTCGGCGGTACGCGGTCGGGGCGGCGCGGTGGACCGGCCGGGACCGCCCGGCGGCGTCCTGCGGCCGGGCCGGGCACGCGGACGCCGGGGCGGACGTTCGGCGGCGTCGCGGTCGCCCCGCCGCCGGTCGTTCCACGCCCAGCCGGCGGCCACGGCCAGCACGATCGCCGCCGCCCAGAGCAGCCATTCCGGCATCCGTACCCCCGCCTGGTCAGTGGGCGCGGCGCGGACGCCGCGGGTTCGACGGCGGAGCGGACCTGCCCGCGCGGCCCCGCCGTCCGGCGATCCTCGCACGCCGGCGGCCCCGTCGCCGCTCGGGCGCGGCGGGCGGCCGGCGGATTGTCCCACCGGCCCGATACGGTTCCGAGGTAGCGGAATCACGGGAGGTCGCACGGTGTCCGAGGAAGCCATTGCCCAGCAGGTCACTCCGGCACAGGAGGCGGCGGCGGGCGCCGAGCCGACCCCCGACGTCCGGGAACGGCACGCCACGCTCAGCCAGGAGCTGACGGAGCACCAGTACCGCTACTACGTGCTGGACGCGCCGCTCATCCCCGACGCCGAGTTCGACCGGCTGCTGCGGGATCTGGAGGCGCTGGAGGAGCAGTTCCCGGCGCTGCGCACCCCCGAGTCGCCGACCCAGCGCGTCGGCGGCACCTTCTCCACCGACTTCACCCCGGTCGCCCACGCCGAGCGGATGCTCTCCCTCGACAACGCCTTCGCCGACGAGGAGCTGGCGGCCTGGGCCGAGCGGGTCGAGCGGGACGCGGGCGGGCCGGTGCCCTACCTCTGCGAGCTGAAGGTCGACGGGCTCGCCATCAACCTCACCTACGAGCGCGGGCGGCTGGTCCGGGCGGCGACCCGGGGCGACGGCCGCACCGGCGAGGACGTCACCGCCAACGTGCGCAGCATCGCCGACGTGCCGAGCCAGCTCGCCACGTCGGCCGAGTTCGGCGACGTGCCGGAGTTCGTCGAGGTCCGCGGCGAGATCTACTTCCCGGTGGCCGCCTTCGCCGACCTCAACGCCGGGCTGGTCGAGCAGGGCAAGGCCCCGTTCGCCAACCCGCGCAACGCCGCCGCCGGCAGCCTGCGCCAGAAGGACCCGCGGATCACCGCGTCCCGGCCGCTGCGGCTGGTGGTGCACGGCATCGGGGCCCGCCGCGGCTTCCAGCCGGTGACGCAGTCCGAGTCCTACGCGGCCCTGAAGGCGTGGGGGCTGCCGACCAGCGACCGCTGGCGGGTGGTGCCCGACCTGGCCGGTGTCGCGGAATACATCGCCCACTACGCCGAGCACCGGCACGACGTCGAGCACGAGATCGACGGCGTGGTGGTCAAGGTGGACCCCGTCTCCATCCAGGGTCGGCTCGGCTCGACCAGCCGGGCCCCGCGCTGGGCGATCGCCTTCAAATATCCGCCGGAGGAGGTGAACACGAAGCTGCTCGACATCGACGTCGAGGTCGGCCGCACCGGCCGGGTCACGCCGCGGGCCGTCCTCCAGCCGGTCAAGGTGGCCGGCTCCACCGTCGCGTACGCCACGCTGCACAACGCCCGGGAGGTCGAACGCAAGGGCGTCCTGATCGGCGACACCGTGGTGCTGCGCAAGGCCGGCGACGTGATCCCCGAGGTGCTCGGCCCGGTGGTCGACCTGCGCCCCGCCGACGCCCGGCCGTTCGTCATGCCCACCACCTGCCCGGCCTGCGGCACGCCGCTCGCGCCAGCGAAGGAGGGCGACGTCGACATCCGCTGCCCCAACTCCCGCACCTGCCCCGGGCAGCTGCGGGAGCGGGTCTTCCACCTCGCCGGCCGCAAGGTGTTCGACATCGAGGCGCTCGGCCACAAGGGCGCGGCGGCGCTGCTCGACGCCCAGGTCATCACCGACGAGGGCGACCTGTTCTCGTTGGACGAGAAGCAGCTCGCCCGGTCGCCCTTCTTCGTCAACAAGGACGGCACCCTCGGCAGCAACGCCGCCAAGCTGCTCGACAACCTGGCCGTGGCCAGGGAGCGCGACCTGTGGCGGGTGCTGGTGGGCCTGTCCATCCGGCACGTCGGCCCCACCGCCGCGCAGGCGCTCGCCCGGCACTTCCGCTCCATCGAGGCGATCGACCGGGCCAGCGAGGAGGAACTCTCCTCGGTCGACGGTGTCGGGCCGACGATCGCCGCGAGCATCCGGGAGTGGTTCGCCGTGGACTGGCACCGCGAGGTGGTCCGCAAGTGGCGCGAGGCCGGCGTACGGATGGCCGAGGAGGCGGGAGACGAGGGGCCGCGCCCCCTGGAGGGGCTCACCGTCGTGGTGACCGGCACGCTGCCGGGGTTCAGCCGCGACCAGGCGTCCGAGGCGATCCAGAGCCGGGGCGGCAAGGTGAGCGGCTCGGTCTCCAAGAAGACGTCCTTCGTCGTGGTGGGCGAGAATCCCGGCTCGAAGGCCGACAAGGCGGCCAGCCTCAAGCTGCCGATCCTCGACGAGGACGGCTTCCGGGTACTGCTCGACGCGGGCCCGGAGGCCGCCCGGGAGGTCGCCCGCACCGAGCAGTGACGCCGGGGGCGGGAGCGGCCACCGGCCCGGCGGGGCAGGTCGAGATACCAACTTAATTACGACTACGACCGATTCGCGACTGTCGTACCGGGCATTGCGACACGGAGGGCGTTTCATTGGTGGCACGGCGTGCCACCGGGTCACGCCTCGTGGACCGAGCCTCGGGAGGTGTGATGGAGGCCGCAGACTCGCGAAACTCCGTTCCGCCTGGCCGGGCACGCCCATTCTTCGCCTTCGTCTGGTCGGTGGTCGCGCTGGCGGCGGTGCTCTGCGTACGCCCGCTGCTCGACCTCCCGGCCGAGCTGCCGCGACTGCCGGTGGCGTTCTGGGTGATGGCGGCCCTGGCCGTCGGCTGTGACGCGCGCCCGTTCGTCCCGCCCGGACGCCGGCAGACCTCGGCCGTCTTCCCGTCCACCTGCTTCACCTTCGCCATCCTGCTCGGCTGGGGGTTCGGCCCGGCGATCCTGGTGCAGGCGGTGGCCGTCGTCGTCTCCGGTTGGCGGATGGGCCACGCCCCGTGGCGGACCGCCTTCAACGCCGCCCAGTACGCCGCAGCCCTGGGCGCCGCGTACGCGGTCACCTGGCTGGGGCCCGGGACCATCTTCGACGGTGGCCGGCTGCGCGGGACGGACGTGCTGGCGGTGGGCGGCGCGACGGTGGCCTGGTTCGCCGTCAACTACGCGCTGGTCAGCGCGGCCGTCCGGCTGCGCTTCGGCGACCGGTGGTGGCCCAGCCTGCGGCAGGGGCTGGGCTTCGAGCTGCTCTCCACCGGCTCGTTGCTGCTGCTCGCCCCGGTGCTGGTCGCGGCGGCGCGGGCCAGCGCGGCGCTGATCCCGCTGGTGCTGGTGCCGCTGTTCGCCGTCTACCGGATGGCCCGGCTCAGCGTCGAGCAGCAGCAGCTCGCCTCCCTGGACCCGCTCACCGGCCTGCCCAACCGCAAGGCGCTGCTGGCCGAGGTCGGCGAGCAGGTGCACCTGCACGCCGAACGGGCGGCCCGCGGCGAGCCCGACGCCCGGCTGGCCCTGCTCCTGATCGACCTCGACCGGTTCAAGAACGTCAACGACGCGCTCGGGCACGCGGTGGGGGACCGGCTGCTGGTCGAGGTGAGCGCCCGGCTGACCGGCGTGGTCGGTGAGGGCATGGTCGCCCGGCTGGGCGGGGACGAGTTCGCCATCGTGATGACCGGCCTGGCCGACGTCGACGAGGCCCGCGAGCTCGCCGGCCGGGTGGTCCGCGCGCTGGCCGAGCCGGTGTCGCTGGACGGGTTGCCGCTCGACGTGGGCGGCTCGATCGGCATCGCGCTCTTCCCCGAGCACGGCGAGGACTTCGCAACCCTGATGCGTCACGCCGACGTGGCGATGTACGACGCCAAGCACCGCAACGACACCGTGGCGATCTACGCGGCCGAGTCCGACCACAACTCCGCCGAGCGGCTCGGCCTGCTCGCCGACCTGCGCCGGGTGCTGGAGGCGGGCCGTCCGGCCGGCGACCCGCCCGGGGCGGTCCGGGCCGTCGAGGCCGACCTGTCGGACGACGACGCCCCCTGGCGAGCGGAGGACGGCGCTTCGGTCGCCGGCGGCGCGCGGGGCGGGGACGGGGCAGCGCTCCCGGCCGACGTCGCGGGTCTCGCTTCCGGGTCCGGCCGCTGGCGGCTGCGCCGCCGCAGGCAGCGCCCCGGACCGCCGCCCACCGACGAGCTGATCAACCGGATCGTGACCGCCGCCGACCCGATCCGCCGCCGGGCGGTGGCCGCCGGGACGACCCCCGGCGGCGGTGGAAAGCCGACCAGCGACGGCGGGAAGAAGGCCGGCGACAAGACGGGACGGTGGCCGTTCGGCCGCACCAAGA
>NZ_JBFABB010000222.1:0-5929 GCF_040640035.1 Micromonospora sp. NPDC023633
GGACCTCCCCTTCGAACAGGTCGTCGAAGCCGTCAACCCCACCCGCAACCTCGCCCACACCCCCCTGTTCCAGGTCATGTTCGCCTGGCAGAACAACGAGGACGTGGACCTGGACCTGCCCGGTGTCGAGGTCACCTCCCTGCCCAGCCCGTGGACCAGCGCGAAGTTCGACCTCACCCTCTCCCTGGCCGAGCACGACGGCCGCATCACCGGCAGCCTCGAGTACGCCACCGCCCTCTTCGACACCGCCACCGCGCAGCGGCACGTCCGCTACCTGCGCCACGTCCTCACCCAACTCGTCGAGGACCCCGACCAGCCGATCGACCAGCTCACCCTGCTCGATCCGGCGGAGCGCCGCGAACTCCTCGCGGCCTGGGACGACGCGACCGCGTACCCGGCCGGGCGGACGATCCCCGCGCTGTTCGCGGAGCGGGTCGCGGCGACACCGGACGCGGTGGCGGTGACCTTCGAGGGGACGTCGCTGACCTACCGCGAACTCGACGCGCGCGCCAACCGGCTGGCCCACCACCTGCGCGAGCACGGCGTCGCCCCCGACACCCTCGTCGCGGTCTGCCTGGACCGCTCACCGGAGCTGATCGTCGCGCTCCTGGCCGTCCTCAAGGCCGGCGGCGCGTACGTGCCGCTCGACCCCACCCATCCCGCCGAGCGCCTCGCCGAACTGCTGCGCGACAGCGCCCCGGTCGCCGTCCTCGCCCACGCCGCGACCCGCGCCACCCTCGACGGCCTGACCACCGCACCCGTCGTCGACCTCGACACCGACGCCCCCCACTGGGCGGACCGACCCACCACCAGCCCCGACCCCGGCACCCGACCCGACCACCTCGCCTACGTCATCCACACGTCCGGCTCCACCGGCCGGCCCAAGGGCGTCATGGTCGAGCACGCCAACGTGGTGCGGCTCTTCTCGGCCACAGCCGGGTGGTTCGGCTTCGGTCCGACCGACGTGTGGACCCTCTTCCACTCCTTCGCGTTCGACTTCTCCGTCTGGGAGATCTGGGGGGCGCTGCTGCACGGCGGCCGGCTGGTGATCGTCCCTCGGCTGGTCAGCCGCTCCCCCGCCGACTTCCACCGGCTCCTCTGCGACGAGGGCGTGACCGTCCTCAACCAGACCCCCAGCGCGTTCCGCAGCCTGATCGCCGCCCAGGCCGACAGCGCGCGGGGGCACCGGCTGCGTACGGTGGTCTTCGGGGGCGAGGCGCTGGACCCGACGATGCTGCGGCCGTGGTACGCGGACGCGCGCAACGGGGGCACCGAACTGGTCAACATGTACGGCATCACCGAGACCACCGTGCACGTGACCTACCGGCCGTTGACCCCGGCCGACGCCGAACGGCCGGGGTCGAGCCCGATCGGGCGCCCCATCGGGGACCTGCGGCTCTACGTGCTCGACGGGCAGCTCGAGCCGGTGCCGCCCGGGGTCGTCGGTGAGCTGCACGTCGGCGGGGCGGGGGTCGCGCGGGGCTACCTCAACCGTCCCGGGCTGACCGCGGCACGCTTCCTGCCCAGCCCGTTCGTCGCCGGAGACCGGCTCTACGCCACCGGCGACCTCGTCCGCCACCGCGCCGACGGCGGTCTCGAGTACCTGGGCCGCAACGACTCCCAGGTGCAGATCCGTGGCTACCGCGTCGAGCTGGGCGAGATCGAGGCCCAGTTGGCCGCCTGTCCCGGCGTACGCGACGCGGTGGTGTCGGTCACGACGGACGCCGCGGGCGAGCCGCGCCTGGTCGGCTACTACACCGCGTCGGTGCGCCGGCTGACGGCCGAGGCGCTGCGGACCCGGCTGGCCGCTGTCCTGCCGGAGCACATGGTCCCGGCCGCGTACGTGCGGGTCGCCGAGTGGCCGCTCACGCCCAACGGCAAGCTCGACCACCGGGCGCTGCCCGCACCCGACGGGTCGGCCTTCGCCACCCGGCACTACACCGAGCCGGTCGGTGCGACGGAGACCGCCCTCGCCGCCATCTGGGCCGAGGTGCTCGGCGTCGAACGGGTCGGCCGGCACGACAACTTCTTCGCGCTGGGCGGGCACTCGCTGCTGGCCCTGCGGGTGCTGGAGCGGATGCGCCGCCACGGCCTGTCCGCCGACGTACGCGCGCTCTTCTCCTCGCCGGTCCTGGCCGACCTGGCCCACGCGGTGGGTGCCGGCGCGGACCGGGCCGACGTGAGCCCGGACCCGATCCCGGCCGGCTGCGACCGGATCACCCCGGACCTGCTGCCGCTGGTGGAGCTGAGCCAGCCGGAGATCGACGCGGTCGTCGCCACCGTGTCCGGCGGTGCGCCGAACGTGCAGGACATCTACCCCCTGGCCCCGGTGCAGGAGGGGATGCTCTTCCACCACCTGATGGCCCGCGACCGTGACCCCTACCTGGTCACCACCGTCCTCCGCTTCGCCGACCGGGACCGGCTGGACCGCTACCGCGCCGCGCTGGAGGCGGTCGTCGCCCGGCACGACGTGCTGCGCACCGCGGTGGTGTGGCACGGGATCAACGAGCCCGTGCAGGTGGTGTGGCGCCGGGCGCCCCTGCCGGTGCAGGAGGTCACGCTCGACCCGGCCGGCGACGACCCGGTGCGGCAGCTCCGCGCACACGTCGACCGGCGGTACGGTCGCCTCCCCCTCGACCAGGCTCCCCTGCTGCGGCTGGTGGCCGCGCGGGACCCCCGCGACGACGGGTGGCTGGTCGTGGAGCTGATCCACCACATCGTCGACGACAACACCTCGCTCAAGCAGCTGCGGGCCGAGGTCCGCGCGTACCTGGCCGGCCAGGGCGACCGGCTGCCGCCGCCGCTGCCCTTCCGCGACTTCGTGGCGCGGATCCGGCGCGGCGCCGACCGGGCCGAGCAGGAGAGCTTATTCCGCCGGATGCTCTGCGACGTCGACAGCCCGACCGTGCCCTTCGGCCTGCGGGACATCCACGGGGACGGGCACACCATGCGGGACGCCCGGGTGTGGCTCGGCCCGGAGCTGACGCTGCGGCTGCGGCGGCGGGCCCAGGCCCTCCAGGTCGGGGTGACCAGCCTCTTCCACGTCGCCTGGGGGCAGGTGCTGGCCCGCGCCAGCGGGCGTCGGGACGTCGTCTTCGGCACCGTGCTCTCCGGCCGGATGGACGGCGGCGCGGGCAACGACCGGGTTCTCGGGCCCTTCCTCAACACGCTCCCCCTGCGGGTCACCGTCGACTCCACCGGCGCCACGGAGTGCGTGCTCCGCACCCACGAGGCGCTGACCGGGCTGATCCGGCACGAGCACGCGTCGCTGGCGCTGGCCCAGTCGTGCAGCGGGGTGGCACCGCCGGCGCCGCTCTTCACCGCCCTGCTCA
The DNA here is from genome assembly GCF_040640035.1 of Micromonospora sp. NPDC023633. Classification (NCBI taxonomy): domain Bacteria; kingdom Bacillati; phylum Actinomycetota; class Actinomycetes; order Micromonosporales; family Micromonosporaceae; genus Micromonospora; species Micromonospora sp. NPDC023633. Next base: position 3,333 of record NZ_JBFABB010000222.1, read on the forward strand.
ACTACCGGCACGCCGAGGTGCTGGCCGAGTCCGACACCCCCGCGCCGGAGCCTGGCGCGGACGACCTGACCTACCTGACCGCGCAGGAACGCGGCAACTACCCGCTCGCGCTGGACGTCGACGAGCTGCGGGACGACGTCGTGCTGACGGTCGCCGCCGCTGCCGGGGTGGCGCCCGACCGGGTCTGCGCGATGGTCGCCCGGGCCCTGGCGACGCTGGCCGACGCGCTGGAGCGGACGCCGGACGCGGCAGTGGGCGGGCTCGACGTGCTGCCCCCCGCCGAGCGACGCCGGCTGGTCGAGGAGGGGAACGACGCCACGGTGGCGTACCCGCCGGGGCGCTGCGTGCACCACCTCGTCGAGGCGCAGGCCGTCCGCGACCCGGAGGCGGTGGCCCTCGTCCTCGGCGACGAGCGGCTCACCTACGGCGAACTGAACACGCGGGCCAACCGGTTGGCCCACCATCTCCGCGCGCGGGGCGTCGGGCCGGACCGGCTGGTGGCGATCTGCGTCGAGCGGTCGCTGGACACGGTGGTGGGCCTGCTGGCGGTCCTCAAGGCGGGTGGCGCCTACCTCCCGCTCGACCCGGCCTACCCCGTCGACCGGCTCGCCGCCATGCTGCGCGACAGCACGCCGGTGGCGGCGCTGACCCACGGCCCGGCCCGCGAGCGGCTGCACGCCGCGCTCGCCGGGCTCGACACCCCGGTGGTCGACCTGGACCTCGACGCGGCGCTCTGGGCGGGGCTGCCGGTGACCGACCCGGTCGTCGACGACCTGGGCGCGCACCACCTGGCGTACGTCATCTACACGTCCGGCACCTCCGGCGCCGCCAACGGGGTGCTGGTGGAGCACCGGCACCTCGTGGCCGTCGCCGCCGCCTGGGAACGCCTGCTCGACCTGCGCCCGGGCCTGGTGCACCTGCAGATGGCGAGCTTCTCCTTCGACGTCTTCACCGCCGACGTGGTGCGGGCGCTCGGCTTCGGCGGGCGGCTGGTGCTCTGCCCGCGTTCGCTGCTGCTGGACAGCGCGGGCCTGTACGCCCTGCTGCGCCACCACGACGTGGACTTCGCCGACTTCGTGCCGGCGGTGCTCAACCCGTTGATGGACCATCTGGCGGCCACCGGCGGGAGCCTCGCCGGGTTGGAGACGGTGGTCTGCGGCTCGGACGCCTGGAGCGCCGCCGACGCCGCCCAGCTCCGCGCCCTGTGCGGCCCGCGGGTGCGGATCGTCAACGCGTACGGCGTGACCGAGGCGGCCGTCGACAGCACCCTCCACCTGCTCCCGACCGACGGCCTCGCCGAGGCGACCTGCCTGCCGATCGGCCGGCCGCTGCCCAACGTGCGGGTCTACCTGCTCGACGGCGAGGGCGAGCCGGTGCCGGACGGGGTGGTCGGCGAGCTCCACATCGGTGGCGCTGGCGTGGCGCGCGGCTACCTGAACCGGCCCGACCTGACCGCGCAGCGCTTCCGCGCCAGCCCCTTCGTACCCGGCGAGCGGCTCTACCGCACCGGTGACCTGGCTCGCCGCCTGCCGGACGGGGAACTCGAGTTCCTGGGCCGGGACGACTTCCAGGTGAAGATCCGGGGCTTCCGCGTCGAGCTCGGCGAGATCGAGGCACGGTTGGCGGCCACCGAGGGCGTCCGCGAGGCGGTCGTCGTGGCGCGCCCGGACGCCGGCGGCCACCAGCGGCTCGTCGCGTACGTGCTCACCGGGGCGGGACAGGCGCCGGACGCCGCGCGGCTGCGGGACCGGCTCGCCGGCGAGCTGCCCGACCACATGGTGCCCGCGGCGTACGTCCGGCTGGCCGCGTGGCCGCTGACGCCCAACGGCAAGCTCGACCGGGCGGCGCTGCCGGCACCGGACGGGGAGGCATTCGGCCAGCGCGGTCACGTCGAGCCGGTCGGCCTGCTGGAGACCATGGTCGCCGGCGTCTGGGCCGAGGTGCTGGGGATCGGGCGGGTCGGCCGGCACGACGACTTCTTCGCCCTGGGCGGCCATTCGCTGCTCGCCATGCGGCTGGTCTCCAGGATCCGGCAGGTGCTGGGGCGGGAGGTCTCCCCGGCGGCGCTCTTCGCGGCGCCGGTCCTCTCCGCCTTCGTCGCCCGGCTGACGCCGGACGGGCGCGACGTGCTGCCGCCGATCCGCCCGGTCGACCGGGGCGGCCCGCTGGAGCTCTCCTTCGCACAGCGGCGGTTGTGGTTCCTGGAGCGGCTCGGCGGCCTCGGCCACGCCTACCACATGCCCCTCGCCCTCCAGCTCGACGGCTGGCTCGACCACGACGCGCTGCGGGCGGCCCTGGACGCCCTGGTCGCCCGGCACGAGGCCCTGCGCACCCGCCTCGTGCCCACCGGCTCCGACGTCCATCAGCACGTCGACCCGCCCGGGACCGGCTTCACCCTGCACACGCACGACCTCACCGGGGCGCCCGACGCCGCCGCCCTCCTGGCCCGGCTCCAGGACGAGGAGAGCACCGCCCCGTTCGACCTGACCGCCGGCCCCCTGGTCCGGGGCCGCCTGGTCACCCTCGCCCCGGACCGGCACGTGCTCCTGCTGACGATGCACCACATCGTCTCCGACGGCTGGTCGCTGGGCGTCCTG
>NZ_JBFABB010000223.1:0-5911 GCF_040640035.1 Micromonospora sp. NPDC023633
TTCGGAAACGCGGCCCGCGCCACCCGCACCGTCTCCGCCGGGATCTCCCCCGACTCCCGCGACCGCATCGACACCCGCCACCCACCCCACTACGACAACGTCGGCCTTCAAGACCACAACCAGGTCTTGAAGGCCGACGTCACGCAGAACCCGAATTAACCAACAGCATCCACCTCGGCGGGGGCCCCCGCACGTCGCGCGGCGACCGGCACCGGGGCGGCGACCCGGGCAGTCCGTCGTCGGGCTGCCGGGTCAGCCCGGCAGGCCGAACTGGAGCGAGACGCGCACCCGCTCGGTGACCGACTCCCGCCCGCCGAGGGCGCCGCGGACCTCGACGGCGAACGCGGCCCGGCCCTCCGGGGAGGGCAGCAGGTCCGGTGACATCGCGGAGAAGACGCCGCCGACCAGGTCGTGGACGGTGAGCGGTGCGGCGTACTCCACCGACGACTCCACCACCCGGTAGCCGGCGGCGGCGAGGGCGTCCCGGTTGCGCCGGCGGCCGGCGTCGTCGGTCTGGCACGTCGCGGTCACCGGACGCCCGAGCAGCCCCTCCAGGCAGCCGCGCAGCGCCCGGGACCACTCGGCGTCCTGCGACCACAGCGGGGCGCCGTCGGTGATCACGACGACTCCGCCTCCGGGACGCAACAGCGGCCGGGCGGCCCGGAACAGCGCCCCGCGGTCCATGAAGTGGATCGCGACGGCGACGCAGAGGGCGCCGACCGCCCGCTCGCCCAGCAACCGGCCCAGGACGGGCAGGTCGCTGTCCGCGCCGAGCAGCCACGCGGCGTTCGTCACCCCCGCGTCGAGGGCGGCCCGCCGGGCCAACGCCAGCATGTCGGGCTCCGGATCCACGCCGAGGACCGCACCCACCCGGGCGGCGAGCGGCAGGCTGAGCTGGCCGGTGCCGCAGCCGAGGTCGATGACCGTGTCGCCGTCGTCGAGACCGAAGGCCCCGACGACGGCGTCGAGCACCTCCGGCGGGTACCCGCGCCGGTGTCTCGCGTAGTACGTGGCCACCTCGCCGCTGAAGCCCGTTCCCATGCCGCCAGGCTCCGGCGACACGGCCCGGAAGGCGAGCGATTCTGCTCAGGGCAGCACGACCCGAGCCGTCGGGGGACCGCCGGCGGGCCGGGGCCTCACTCCGGGGCTCCGACGAGGAGGGACCCGTGGCGGCTCCACAGCCACCGCAGGTACTGCTGGAGTTCCGCGAGGGTGGCGACCCAGCCCTCGTCCGCGTAGGTGAGGATGCGTTTCACCTCTCCCGGCAGGAGGTCGTAGGCGGTGGCTCCGGTCTCCGGGACGGGAGTGTCCGGGGAGACGGCCACGGGGACCGGTATGACGGGCAGGCGGAGGCCACTGCGGTCGAGTGCCTTGAGGACCGTGAGGTAGGCGCGGGGCAGGTGGTAGGGGGAGACGGCGAGCGCGAGGCTCGCGATACGCCGGCCGTGGACCTGTTCGGCGATCCACGCGGCCTGCCGGCCGGTGTCGGGGGCCGGCCCGGCCTGGACGCAGACCCCGTCGAGGCGACGGAGGCCGAGGCTGCGCAGGTGAGCGAGCGTGGGTTCGACGTAGGTCTCCTCGGCCGGGTTCCCGTTCGCCACCAGGAGGTGGCGGAGGTCCGGGTTCGTCTCCCAGCTGCGGATCGCGTGGGTGAGGCGCCACTCCTCGCCCTGGCCGGTGGCCACGGCGAGGGCGTCGACGCGGTCGGCCGCCGACTGGGGCAGCGCGAGGATCATCGTGAGGGCCTTCGTCACGTCCAGAAGCTGGCCGGCGGTGAAGCCGACGAGGTCCGCTTCCCCGACGATCCGGGCGGCGGCCGCATGCGAATCCACCGAATGCTCCGCCCCCATGCCCGATCGAAGGCCCACGCCATGGCCGACGGGCACAGTCTAGTGCGCCACCGTCACCTGATCCTGACGCGGCAGTCTCACGACCCGTCCGGCGGCGGTCCGACGAGGGTTCGCCACTGTCCGGCGGTCTACGACTGCGCGGACGAGGGCAGCCTCCCCAGTGTGCGCACCGCGGTCGAGGACACCGCGGCCAGTTCGGGCTGCGCAGGCAGAAACACCGTGGGGACACCCAGCGACTGGTTCATCGCGGCGAGCTGGTACTCGGTCCAAAGGTCGGTGGTGTTACGCACGCCGCGGACGATCACTCCTACTTCGTGTTCACGGCAGTAGGTGGAGGTCAACCCGCTCCAGGCCGCAACGGTGACGGAGGTCCACTCGACCGGCAGAACGGCCCGGACAGCGGCCGCTCGCTCCTCTTCGCCGGTGCCCGGATGCTTGCTGCTGTTGACCGCGACGAGCACGACCACTTCGTCGAAGAGGCCGCGTGCCCGGTTCACCACGTTCAAGTGCCCGGGAGTGAAGGGATCGAAGCTGCCGGGGTAGACGGCTCGCACGCGTACGCGACCGGGGGTGCGCGCTGTCGAACGTGGCCCCGCCGACAGCTCAGCTTCATGGCAACGGAGCCGGACCCGCACGCCTTCGTCGGTGCTCATGGCCCGACTGTAGGTATCGGCTGTCGGATCCGCGGGCCCCTGGGCGTGGGCGATATGTCACAGCGCCGTGGATACGTCTGGCACTCGCCTGGCTCAGGTTCGGCAGCCCTCAGCACCCCGACGCCACCTGGTTCCGGTGCCGGGCGTGGCACGAGCACGCCGCCCGGCGAGGCGCTAGCCGCCGCGCCTGCCGTCGTACCGGCCCGCCGAGTCCGTGAGTTCCCAGAACTCCGCCGGCAGGTGGGTGACGACGTCGTCGTAGTCGCCGGGTGGGAGGGCCTCGCGGAGGGTGTCGAACACCGCGCGTACGCCGGCCTCCGCCGTCGCCTCGTCCACCTCGGCCCGCCCGCCGACCTGCTGGACGAACACGTCGAGCCCGAAGCGCTGGGCCTTCTCCCGGGGCGCGAACGCGTAGGCCCGCAACTCGTCGGGCAGCAGGGCGGAGAGATCGCGCGCCTCGCCCCCGTCGATCCGCTCCGCCAGCGTCGTCAGTGTGGCGCGCGTGATGGCGGTCGCCTGCTCGGGCGACGTGCGCAGGCGTCTGGCCACCGAGCCGATGAACTCGCTGTTCTCCACCCTTGGCGCCTTTCTCTCTGCCGGATGGCGGCGTCTACCCGCGTGCCCGCGCGACAAACCGCGCGGGCGAAGGTGCGCCCGCGCGTACGCCGTCAAGGACGTGAATCTCGTGTGTGCGAACAGCCCGTCGCGGCGACGCTCGGGTTCCGACATCATGTCGCAATGACCTTCCTGTCCGTGGACGCCGGGCCGCTGCGGCCGTCCCGCCGGTGGTACGCCGTCGCGGCGGTGACCCTGTTGCTCGCTCTGGTCACGGGTGCCGGGCTGGCGTTCCTGCCGGGACGGCTGGGCGGCTCCGTCGGACAGGGCGTTCCGGCGGGGCGGTCGGTCCCGGTGCGCTTCGCCGCCGGCGAGGAGGCCGACAGGATGGTGTGGATCACCGGGGCCGGCCCAACCGTGCCGGCGGTGACCTGCGAGCCCTCGGCGCTCGACGTTCGGGAACTTGAGGAGTGGCACAGCGTGTCGACGACCGGGGACGAGATCGTCCGGAGCGCGGGCGGACGGCAGTGGCGAGGCGTGCTCGTCATCCGGGCCGAGCCACCCGGCCGGTACGCCGTGCGCTGCGACGTGGTCCCGGCCCAGCCCGGCCTCGAGCTGTCGATCGGTGGACCGCCCTGGCTCTTCGGGGTGAAGGCTCGGGCGCTGACTCAGCTCGGCGCGGTCGGCCTCGGCATGACCGGGACGGTCGGTGGCGGGGCGCTCGCGATCATCGTCGCGGCCCGCAGGAGCGCGCACCGGCGCCGGCTGTCGCTGCTGCCCTGAGGAGTCGTGTCCCGGCAGGCGGCAGCTGACCTCCCGCCAGGCCAACGCCGGCCCGGCCAGGGCCCGGCCGGCGTTGGTGCGCTCGGTGAGCGGGGATGCCGTCACCTGGCGGTGGCGGCAGGCACTTCCGGCGTCAGCAGCCGCAGGTGTAGAAGAGGATGTCCCAGTGGCTGCCTTCCTTGGTGTAGAGGTTGCCGGAGGCCGCCCGGTACTGGTAGCCGAAGCCGGAGATGTAGCCGACGTAGGTGTAGTGGGCCGAGATGTAGTTCTGTATGCAGGTGCTCAGCGCGATGTCGAGCTTGTAGCCGTTCCAGTGGCTGTAGGTGCCGCTGGCGTGTCCGACCTCGGTGCCGGCGGTGATCGTCACGGCGCAGCCGCTGGCGCGCTTGAAGGTGATGATCCCGTCGATGGTCGCTTGCCGGACGCCGTCGAACGAGGTGCAGGTCGAGACGTAGCGGTCGCTGCAGTTGCCGCTGGAGGTCCAGGAGATGCCGGCGGCGCGCAGCTGCGAGGTGGCACTGGAGTGGCTGATTGCGAAGGCCGGACTGGCGAGTCCGAGCGTGGCTCCGGTCGCGGCGGCGATGGCGACCAGGAGCGTGAGCAGGCGGCGGCGCAGGGTGGATCGGGTGGACGACATGGCTCTCCCGTTCGCGTGGGGGATTTCTGCGATGAGAAGGCCGACCTTGCAGGATTTCTACCAGACATTGATGAGCGTGACTAGATTTGTTGGCTCCGAAGTGCGGATCCCGCGGGTCGGCGGTGGGCGCGATGGCGGGCCGCGCCGTGCCCGTCCTCGTGCGTCGACTCATCGGCGGACCGGGGAGAGCTGACAGGATGGGGCCATGCGGTATGGCGACCCCGCCACGCGGCTGTTCGCCAAGTGGGACTCGTGGTGCGCTCCGGCGCGGTGGCTGACATTCAGGTGGCGCCGGGCTGGGAGGGCGAGGCGCGCGTCGGTTGGGGCGCTGCGGTCGCGCCTGCGGCGAGCGTGCGCGTGAATGCCTGCGGTCCTGCCGCGGGTCGGCCGCAGTGGCTGGCCTTCGCCGGTGGGAGCTGGGTTGCGCGGCCGGCCTGCGTGCCGATGGTGGTTCGCTCGGCCGGGCGGCAGGCGCAGGTGTGGATGGGGGTGGGGGCGCCGTGCGGCAGGGTGGACCGTCAGTAGTGCAGAACCGAAGGCCGAACCACCCCTACCGGTAACAATGGGAAGTATCGACCGGCACCAGTTTCCTCATAGAGCGGTCGGTGGTTGTACGAGACGTGACGGCAACCTCGCACTCCATCATGGCGGCCCCGGCGTCGGCGCACTCCATGTGGCAGATCAGGTGGGCGGAGCGCGAGAACCACCGGCGGCGGCGCGCGTACGACGCGGAGGCCGCGGCCTGGCGGCGGCACCACGACCACCTGGTCCGGCTGAAGATCGAGGCGGCCGGGTTCCTCGGGTGCACGCAACCGCGCGCCGGCCTGCCGGTGGACCTCGCCGACGACGAGGTCGTCTACCGGGTGCTGCCGGTCGCGGACCTCGTCGAGGTGGACGCGCGGCACGGCACCGGGCTGCCCGCCCCGGGGTTGACCGTCGCCACGGCCGGCGTCGCCGGTGACGCGCTACCGAGGGGCGTGCGGGCCGTCGACACGGGGATGGCCGTCGTGACCAACCACCGCGTCGCCTTCTCCTCCGAGCGCGGGCGGCGGCACGAGTGGAGGTACGCCGACCTCGTGGGGCCCGCGCATCATCCCGCGGTGCCGCTCACCCTGCTGCACGCCACCGACGGCGGCCGGCTCCTCGGGCTGCGCGTGCCGTCCGCCGCGACCGTGAACTTCCGCTTCTACCTCACCCTCGCCTTCGCCGCCGCCACCGGCGCACGGGCCGCCGTCGCCGAGCAGCTCGACGCCCTGCTGGCCGCCCACCGGCGCGCGCAGCCGGTACCACCGCCGCCGGTCCACCCGCATCAGGCCCCGTCGACCGGGCCGCGTGCCAAACGGCGCGCGGCCCTCGCCGCCGCCGTCGTCGCGGTGGCGTTCGTGACGCTGACCGCCGCCGGCACGGTCGGACCGGAGCGGGCCGGCCCGCTG
>NZ_JBFABB010000224.1:0-5853 GCF_040640035.1 Micromonospora sp. NPDC023633
CGCGCCGGTCGCGCCAGCTCGCGGGCCGGTCGCGCCAGCTCGCGGGCCGGTCGCGCCGGTCGCGCCAGCTCGCGGGCCGGTCGCGCCAGCTCGCGGGCCGGCGGTACGGTCGCCGGCATGGGCAACGCGGAGCGGCCGGTCGACTGGGCCGAGGGTGAGTGGTGGAACGAGCCGGTGCGGGTCGAGAGCGGACGGGCGGGCGAGCTGCTGGTGCAGCCGGCCGAGGGCAGCGACCTGTGGCGGCACACCTCGTACGGCTTCGTCCACGACGACGCCCCGGCGCTGCTCGCGCCGCTGCCCGTCGGCGAGGCGGTGGAGGTGGCCTTCGTCCTCGACTACGGCGAGCAGTTCGACCAGGCCGGCGTGCTGGTGCGGGTGGACGAACGGAACTGGGTCAAGGCGGGGGTCGAGGTCAGCGACGGCCAGCCGCAGGTCGGCGCCGTGGTGACCCGGGAGGTCTCCGACTGGTCGGTCGCCCCGGTGCCGCTGTGGGCCGGCCGGGAGGTGACCGTCCGGGTCAGCCGCGGCCGGGACGCGCTCACCGTACGGGCCCGGTCCGACGACGAGCCGTGGCGGCTGGTCCGGCTCGCCCCGCTGGCCCCGGAGGCGGTGGCGACGGCCGGGCCGTACTGCTGCTCCCCCACCCGGGCGGGCCTGCGGGTCCGGTTCACCGGCTGGCGGCGGGGGCCGGCCGACGCGGCGCTGCACCCGGAGGACTGAACCGGGTGGCCCGACTCACGGGCAGGTGTGACGGTCGGGCCGAAGGGTAGAGGATTCTGATCCGCACCCGGCCGAAAGGATCGCGATGGCACTCGCCGAAAACGTCGACCCGACCGAACTCGGCGGCCTGACCGGGTGGGTGGCGGGAGTGATCGACGCCGCCGGCGCCGTCGGGGTGGCCCTGCTGGTCGCCCTGGAGAGCATCGTCCCGCCGATCCCGAGCGAGATCGTCCTGGCGATGGCCGGCTACCTGGCCAGCGAGGGACGGTTCAACGTCGTCCTGGTGGGGCTCGCCGCCACCGCCGGTTCCCTGGCCGGGGCACTCGTCCTCTACTGGCTGGGCGCGGCCGCCGGCGAGGACCGGCTCAAGCGTTGGCTCGACCGGCTGCCCCTGGTCGACCTCGACGACCTGGAGCGGGCCGACCGCTGGTTCGAGCGGCACGGCCGCTGGGCGGTGCTCTTCGGCCGGATGATGCCGGTGGTGCGCAGCCTGATCTCCATCCCCGCCGGGGCCAACCGGATGCCGCTGCCGGAGTTCATCGCGTTCACCACGCTGGGCAGCGGCATCTGGAACGCGCTCTTCGTCGGCCTGGGATACGCGCTCGGCTCCCGCTGGCAGCAGATCGAGCAGTACAGCAAGTGGTTCGACTACGGCATCATCGCCATCTTCGTCGTGATGATCGGCCTGTGGGCGATCAAGAAGACCCGTCGCCGCCGCGCCCGCCACCGCGACCACGCCGACGCCACCCCCTGACCCCACCCCCACCCGCCCACTTCCCGCCCCCGCCACCCCGCCCCGTCGCGCCCCACCCCCACCGCGTCGATCATGCAGCCGTGGTGCCGGGTGTGACCGCATACGCGGCTTCTGCGGACCACCACGACTGCGTGATCGACGCTGGTTTGGTGGGTTCGGGCCAGGGCCGGGGGGTGAGGGGTGGGGGTGGGGGTGGGGGTGGGGCGGGGCGGGGGGTCAGGGGAGGGTGTCGAGGTGGGGGGCCACCGTGCGGGCGAAGGTGTTGCCGTTGGTCACGTCCCAGTTCACCGACCAGGTCATCGCGCCACGGATACCCGGGTAGGTGCGCGGCGGGCGGAAGCTGCCGCAGTTGGTGCCGCGGGCCAGGCAGTCCAGCGCGGCGTTGACCACGGCGGGTGCGACGATGCCGCCGCCGGCCGCGCCGGGGCCGGCCGGCAGGCCGAGGCCGACCTGGTCCGGGCGGAGCCCGGCCTCCAGTTGGATGCAGGCCAGCGCGACGATGAAGTTCACCGTCCCCTGGCTGTACGCGGCGTTGCGGTCGCAGCCGAGCATCGCCCCCGAGTTGTAGAACTGGGTGTTCACGACGGTGAGGATGTCCCTGATGTCGAGCGCCAGCTTGAAGTAGCTGCTCTCCGGGGACTGCATATCGATGGTCTGCGGGGCCATCGCGATGATCAGGCCCGCGCCCACCCTGGTCCGCAACGAGCGCAACGCCTGAGCCATGTAGGTCGGGTTCAGCCCGTTCTCCAGGTCGATGTCGACCCCGTCGAAGCCGTACCGCTGGATCAGCGCGTGGACGCTGTCGCTGAACGCGGCGGCGGAGGCGGCGTCGTTGACCGCCACCCGGCCCGTCTCGCCGCCGACGGAGATGATCACCTTCTTGCCCCGGGACTGGAGGGCGCGCACGTCGGCGGAGAAGTCGGCGTCGGTGTAGCCGCCGAGCGCGGTGGACAGGCCGGGGTCGACAGCGAAGGTGACCGCCCCGGGGGTGGCGGTGGCCTCGGCGAAGGCGACCGCGACGACGTCGTACTCGGCCGGGACGTCGCGCAGCCGCAGCTCGACCGCCGGGTTGTCGAAGTTGTGCCAGTACCCGGTGAGGAGGTGCTTCGGCAGGCCGGTGTTCGGCGGCGGGCTCGTCGGGGGCGGCGTGGTCGGGGGCGCGGTCGTCGGCGGTGCGGTCGTCGGCGGTGCGGTGGTGGGCGGCGCGGTGGTGGGGTTGGTGCCCCCGCCGCACGCCGTGCCGTTGAGCTGGCAGTTGGTGGGCGTGCCCGGCCCGGAGCCGAGGAAGCCGCACGAGACCGAGGCGCCCGGGGCGATACGGCCGTTCCAGGACCGGTTGGTGAAGGTGTGCCGCTGGCCCGACGAGGTCAGCAGCGCGTCCCAGTAGCTGCCGACGGTGGTGCCGGCCGGCAGGTCGAAGGCGACGGCCCAGCCGTCGACCGTGGACCCGCCCCCGTTCGTGATCGTGTACTTCCCCTCCCAGCCCGATCCCCAGTCGGCCGTCTTGACGAAGCTGGCGGTCACCCCGGCGGCGAACGCGGGCATCGCCACCCACACCGCGCCGAGCGCCGCAACCACGGCTGTGACCAGCGAGAACACCAGAGATCTGGATCGTTTCACGACACCCTCCACACCTGGACGCCATCCACCGGCATCGACATTGACGCCTATTATTAGGAGTGTTAACTGTTTCTGTCCAGAGTCGCCCGCGGCAGCGTGGGACAGGCACCCGCCGGGCGGACGGCGAGCGACCGGAGCCCGCCGGACGGGAGGCGCCCGGAACCCCCCAAGCGGGAGGCGACCGGAGCCCGCGGGGCGGGAGGCGACCGGAGCCCGCGGGGCGGGAGGCGACCGGAGCCCGCGGGGCGGCGGAGCCCCCGGCGACGGCCGGGGGCTCCGCGCGGCTCAACGGCGGAAGGTGAACCAGTTGACGTTGACGAAGTCGGCGGGCTGTCCACTGGTGAAGGTCAGGTAGACGGTCCGGCGGCCGGTCGGGCCGGCGACGTTGCCGGGGACCGAACGCCAGCTCTGCCAGCCGCCGGTGTTCCCGATCGCGAAGCTGCCGATCGGCGGGCTGGTCGAGCTGTCCAGCCGGACCTCCACCAGCCCACTGACCCCGCCCGCCGCGCCGGAGGCGACGCGGGCGACGAAGTCGCGTGGCGGCGTGGCCCCGAACTCGACGTTGTCGAACCGTACCCAGTCGCCGTTGCGCAGCGCGCCGATGTTCTGTCCGCCCTCGGCGCACGCCTCGACGAGTACGCCGTTCTGCGCGCTGAACGCCTCCGCCTGGATGGTCGCGTACGCGTCCCGCACCCCGCCGGGCGGCGGGGTCGTCGGCGGCGGGGTCGTCGGCGGCGCGGTGCCGCCACCCCGGCTGTACACCGCCACGTAGTCGACCAGCATCGGGCGACCCGGGACGGTGGCGGCGGTCGGCGTGGCACCACCGGCCACCCCGTTCGGGAAGGCCCCGCCCATCGCCACGTTGAGCAGCAGGAAGTAGCCGGCGTGGTTGGTCATCTGCGACCAGTACGGCTCACCGACCCGGGTCTGGCTCACGCTGTGGTAGAGCTGCCCGTCGACGTACCAGCGCAACTGCTGCGGGCTGGCCGAGGCGTCCCACTCGAACCGGTAGGTGTGGAAGGCCGACTGGCAGGTGCTGCCGGGGCAGGCCCGGGACGCGCCGATGCCGTTGAACTCGTCGCACGGCCCGCCGGGGGCCACCCCGCAGTGCAGCACCCCCCAGACCGAGTTGAGGCCGTTGACGTTCTCCATGACGTCGAACTCGCCGATGCCCGGCCAGTTCTGGTAGTTGCCCCGGTACGGCGAGCCGAGCGCCCAGAACGCCGGCCAGTAGCCGGCCGCCTGGGCCCCGGTGACGTTGGGCATCTGGATCCGACCCTCGATGGCCAGCACGCCGCCGGACGGGGGCTTGAAGTTGCTGCGCACCGTCTCGATCCGGGCCGAGGTCCAGCCGCCCGAGGCGTCGCGCAGCGGGGTGATCCGCAGGTTGCCGCCGCCGTCGTGGCTGACGTTGGCCGCGCTGTTGGTGTAGGTCTGGATCTCCCCGGTGCCCCAGTTCGGCGGGCCGCCGGGATAGCTGGTGCCGGTGTCGATGATCCAGTTGGCGGCGGACGGCAGCGTGCCGGCGGCACCGGTGAAGTCGTCGCTCCACACCAGACTCCAGCCGGGCGCGGGCGCCGGGACCGCCGCGTTGGCGGTCACCGTCATTGCGGTCAGGGCGGTCGTGGCGGCGGTGAGGAGGGCCAACGCCAGGGTCAAGCGGCGTCGCGGGGGCGGGGCGGCGGGTGCCGCCGGGGCAGGTGTCATTGACGTGCCTCTCTGCGGGGACGGTCGAGAGAGCGCTCTCTCACGAGTTGTACGTGCCGACTCCGCAGATGTCAACGCCCATCGATGTCCGCCGGCGCGGGGCGCGGGCGGCGCAGCACCGCCTGCTCCGCCGCCGACCAGGCGGTGGTGGTGACCAGGTAGATCACCGCGGCCAGCGGCAGCACCAGCGCCACCAGCACCGTCGTGTAGGGCAGCAGCGGCAGCAGCCGGCCGAGCACGGCCGCGCCGGGCCCCTCGGTCGGCGTACCGGCCACCGTGCCGGTCGCATCCGCCGCGCGCCGCATCCGCCGCGACGTCCACCAGGCGAGCGCGAGCAGGGCCGCCAGCAGGACGCCGAACAGCGGCAGCGCGCCGCCGCCCCACCCGTCGCCGAGGTGGTGGCCCAGCGGCACGCCGGCCAGCCGCTCGTCGAGCAGCCCGGTGCCACCCTCGGCGGTGGTGAAGAGCCGGTACATCACCAGCAGGACCGGGGCCTGGAGCAGCAGCGGCAGGCAGCCGGACACCGGGCTGGCCCCGTTGGCCCGGTAGAGCGCGAACAACTCGCCCTGCAACCGGGCCGGGTCGTCCGCGTACCGCCGCTGGAGCTCGCGGACCTCGGGGGCGAGCGCCGCGCGGCGCCGCTCCCCGCGGACCTGCGCGAGGGTGAGCGGCGAGATCAGCAACCGGACGGCGACGGTGAGGACGACAATGGCGGCGGCCGTGGCCGCGTCGCCGGCCAGCGGTTCGAGCAGGGTGGTGAACCAGCCGAGCGCGCGGCCGGCGGCGCCGACGGCGTCGTGCAGAGGTGCGAAGGCGAGCATGGGTGACCCCTCGGTCCGATTCCGGGTGCCGGTCCGGCGGGAAGGTGGGTCGCCGGACGGGCGGATGGCGGCGGAATCGGCCGCGCGGCGGTGCTACGCGGCCGAGGGGTGCGGCCCGGGTGCGCGGGGACGGGGACGACGGTGGGCTCGCGGCCCAGCGAGACGGAGAGCTCGCGGCGGGCCCGGACCATGCGGTTGACCTGCTCGACCATGTGCACCGGGATGCGGATG
>NZ_JBFABB010000225.1:0-5794 GCF_040640035.1 Micromonospora sp. NPDC023633
GCCCCTCCCTACCCCCCCCCCCCCCCCCCGGCCGCCCCCGGCCGTCCTCCCCACCCCGCGTGGGGGGGCGCGCCGCCGGCCCCGCCCGACTCCCGACCCACGGTGCGGTCGCGCCGGCACGGGCCGCCCGCACGGCAGCGGCGGCGGATCCGCTCCCCCGGGTCCGCCGCCGACCTGCCCGTACCCGGCGCGTCAGCGGCTGTCGGAGCCGGCCGTCTCCACCGCCGCGCGGCCGGCCTCCAGCCGGGCGACAGGCACCCGGAACGGCGAGCAGGACACGTAGTCCAGGCCGACCTCGTGGAAGAAGTGCACCGACTCCGGGTCACCCCCGTGCTCGCCGCAGACGCCGAGCTTCAGCTCCGGCCGGGCCGCCCGGCCCTCCTCCGCGGCGATCCGCACCAGCCGGCCCACGCCGTCGCGGTCGATCGACTCGAACGGCGAGATGCCGAAGATGCCCAGCTCCAGGTACCGCCAGAAGAACGCGCCCTCGACGTCGTCGCGGGAGAAGCCCCAGCCCATCTGGGTCAGGTCGTTGGTGCCGAAGGAGAAGAACTGCGCCGCCTCGGCGATCTGGCCGGCGGTCAGCGCCGCCCGGGGCACCTCGATCATCGTGCCGATCAGCACCTCGACGCCGCTGTCCCCGACCACCTCGGCGATGATCTTCTCGGCCTCGGCGCGGACCGTCTCCAGCTCCTGCACCGCGCCGACCAGGGGAACCATGATCTCCGGCCTGGCCACCGCGCCGTCGCGGGTGACGGTGACCGCCGCCTCCGCGATCGCCCGCACCTGCATGGCGAACAGGCCGGGGATGACCAGGCCGAGGCGGACGCCGCGCAGGCCCAGCATCGGGTTCTCCTCGTGCATCCGCCGCACGGCGGCGAGCAGCGCCTCCTCCTGGGCGACGTCCTCGCCGCGCTCCTGCGCGACCGCCACGTTGACCGCGAGCTGCTCCAGCGGGGGCAGGAACTCGTGCAGCGGCGGGTCGATCAACCGGACGGTGACGGGCATCCCGTCCATCTCCCGGAAGATCTCCTCGAAGTCGGCGCGCTGCAACGGCAGCAGCGCGGCCAGCGCGGCCTCCCGCTCGCCGTTGTCGCGGGCCAGGATCAGGCGCTCGACCAGCTCACGCCGGTCGCCGAGGAACATGTGCTCGGTGCGGCAGAGGCCGATGCCCTCCGCCCCGAAGCGCCGGGCCCGGGCGGCGTCCGCGCCGGTGTCGGCGTTCGTGCGTACGGCCAGCCGCCGCCGGGCGTCGGCGTGCGACATGATCCGGTGCACGGCCCGGACCAGCGCGTTGTCGACGTGCTCGGGGTCGAGGCTGCCCTCGAAGTACTGCACCACCTCCGACGGCATGACCGGCACCTCGCCGAGGTAGACCTTGCCGGTGGTGCCGTCGATGGAGACGACGTCGCCCTCGACGACGGTCTGCCCGCCGACGACGAACCTGCGCTGCGGGACGTCGACGTCGATCTCGTCGGCGCCGGAGACGCAGGTCTTGCCCATCCCCCGCGCCACCACGGCGGCGTGGCTGGTCTTGCCGCCGCGAGAGGTGAGGATGCCCTGGGCGGCGATCATGCCGTTGAGGTCGTCGGGGTTGGTCTCCCGCCGGACGAGGATCACCGACTCCCCCTCGGCGGCCAGTTCGACCGCGCGGGCGGAGGTGAAGACCACCTTGCCCGACGCCGCGCCCGGCGACGCCCCGATCCCCTTCGCCACCGGCTTGAACTCGTGGTCGAGCCGGAACCGCGGGAACATCAGCTGGGCGAGCTGCGCGCCGTTGACCCGGTGCAGCGCCTCGTCGAGGTCGATCAGGCCCTCGTCGACGAGCTGCCCGGCGATGACGAACGCCGCGGCGGCGGTGCGCTTGCCGACGCGGGTCTGGAGCATCCAGAGCTTGCCGCGCTCGATGGTGAACTCGATGTCGCAGAGGTCCTTGTAGTGGCCCTCCAGCCGGGCCATGATGCCGAGCAGTTCGTCGTAGGACTTCTTGTCCAGCCGCTCCAGCTCCTGCAGGGGCACGGTGTTGCGGATGCCCGCGACCACGTCCTCGCCCTGGGCGTTGGCCAGGTAGTCGCCGTAGATGCCCTGGGCGCCGCTGGCGGGGTCGCGGGTGAACGCGACGCCGGTGCCGGAGTCCGGGCCGAGGTTGCCGAAGACCATCGCCACCACGTTGACGGCGGTGCCCAGGTCGGCCGGGATGCGCTCCTGGCGGCGGTAGAGCACCGCGCGCTCGGCGTTCCACGACTCGAAGACCGCCCGGATGGCCAGGTCGAGCTGCTCGCGCGGCTCCTGCGGAAACTCCCGGCCGGTGTGCTTGAAGAAGATCTTCTTGTACGCGTCGACCAGCCCCCGCAGGTCGTCGGCGTCGAGGTCGAGGTCGTTGCTGGTGCCCTTGGCCCGCTTGGCGTCGTCGAGCGCGTGCTCGAACTCCTCGCCCGGCACCTCGCACACCGTCTTGCCGAACATCTGGATCAGGCGACGGTAGGAGTCCCAGGCGAACCGGTCCGCGCCGCCGGAGGGGGCCTGGTCACCCGAGCCGCCGGCCTGCCGCGCGAGTCCCTGCACGCTGCGGTCGTTGAGGCCGACGTTCAGGACGGTCTCCATCATGCCGGGCATGGAGAACTTGGCGCCGGAGCGCACGGAGACCAGCAGCGGGTCCTCCGGGTCACCGAGGCACTTGCCCATCGCCCGCTCCAGCGACGCGAGGTGCGCGGCGATCTGCTCCGCCAGGCCGTCGGGCTCCTCACCGGTGGCGAGGTACGCCTTGCAGGCCTCCGTGGTGATCGTGAAGCCCGGTGGGACCGGCAGACCGAGATTGGTCATCTCGGCCAGATTGGCCCCCTTGCCGCCGAGCAGGTCCTTGAGGTCCTTGTTGCCCTCGGCGAAGGCGTAGACGTACTTGTGTTCCACCGTCTCTTGCGTTGCCACCAGAGCCCTCCCACGCGCGCCGGTCCGACACTTAACGAAGGTTCAGTTGCTCATTACCCCGGGATGGACCACCGGCAATCCCGGTGCCAAGCCGGCCGGTGGGCGAAGGCTAAGCGAACATCGCGTGGCCTGGGACCGTTCGGTGACAATAGGCACAGCTATCACGACTATCCGCGTTCGTACCGGTTTTTGGGAACGCTTCCACGCGCACGATCACGCATTTCCCGCTCCGCCCTACGTACTCTTGACCGCACGCTTTTCGGTGAACCTCATCTTTGCCATAACCACCGCAAATACACCCCCTGGAGCTGACGCCGTGCCAGCCGTTCCCACCGCCGCCCCGGAGCCGCCCGACCCGTCCCGCGCCGGGGTGGACGAGCGGACGACCGGGCAGCTCGACCTGCCGGTCCACGAACCGGCCGCCGCCGAGCTGGCCCGGGCCGCGACCCGGGCCGCCGAGGTCGTGCTCGCCCCAGCACCCGAACTCGGCGACGACCTGCCCGCTCCGCCGGCCCGGACCCCCGACGACCCGCCCGCCCCGGCCGCCCGGCCCAGCCTGGGTGACGTCGTGCCCGCCCCGGAGCGGGTCGCGCCGGTCCCGGGCGTCGACTTCGTCCTCACCCCCGACGCGGTGATCCGGGTGGGCGCCGACGACGCCGCCCGCGCCGTCGCCGGGCAGCTCGCCGCCCTGCTCCGACCGGCCACCGGCTATCCGCTGCCGGTGACCGACGCCACCCGGCGGGAGCCGGCCGGCGGCATCACGCTGGTGCTGGTCGACTCCGACGACCTCGGCGCGGAGGGCTACCGGCTCGACGTGACGCCCGACGGGGTACGGATCGAGGCCGCCACCCCGGCCGGGCTCTTCTTCGGCGCGCAGACGGTGCGGCAGCTCCTGCCCGCCGCCATCGAGAGCCCGACGCCGGTCGCCGAGCGCTGGACGCTGCCCGGCGGGTCGATCACCGACCGGCCCCGGTTCCCCTACCGGGGGGCGATGCTCGACGTGGCCCGGCACTTCTTCGGCGTACCGGACGTGCTGCGGGTGATCGACCACCTGGCCCGCTACAAGCTCAACCACCTGCACCTGCACCTCACCGACGACCAGGGGTGGCGGATCGCGGTCGACTCCTGGCCCCGGCTGGCCGAGGTCGGCGGGGCGGGCGAGGTGGGTGACGGTCCGGGCGGGCACTACAGCCGCGACGACTACCGGCGGATCGTGGCCTACGCCGCCGAGCGGCACGTCACCGTGGTGCCGGAGATCGACCTGCCGGGGCACACCCACGCGGCGCTGATCGCGTACGGCGAACTGGCCCCGGACGGCGTCGCGCCGCCGCCGTACACCGGCACCGAGGTCGGCTTCAGCTACGTCGACCCCGCCAGCGAGCGGACGTACGAGTTCGTCGCCGACGTGCTGGGCGAGATCGCGGCGCTCACCCCCGGGCCGTGGCTGCACATCGGGGGTGACGAGGCGTTCAAGGTGCGCCCCGACGCGTACGCGGCCTTCGTCGAGCGGACCCAGCGCATCGTCGCCGGGACCGGCAAGACGGTGGTGGGTTGGCACCAGATCGCGCCCGCGGCGCACGCCGAGGGGCGGGTGCTCCAGTGGTGGGGCACCGAGGTCGGGGACCCGGTCACGGCGGACGCCGTCCAGCGGGGGGCGCGGCTCATCCTCTCCCCTGGCAACCACGCCTACCTCGACATGAAGTACGCCCTGGAGACCCCCATCGGGCACGACTGGGCCGGCCTGATCGACGTGCGGCGGTCGTACGACTGGGACCCCGGCGCCCACGTGACCGGCGTGCCGGCCGACGCGGTGCTCGGGGTGGAGGCGCCGCTGTGGACCGAGTCGGTCACCTGCCTGGCCGAGGTCGAGTTCATGCTCTTCCCGCGCCTGCCCGCGATCGCCGAGTTGGGCTGGTCACCCCGCGCGACGCACGACTGGGCCGGGTTCCGCGACCGGCTGGCCGGGCACGGCCCGCGCTGGGTCGCGGCCGGCGTCGCCTTCCACCGCTCGCCGGAGATCCCCTGGCCCACGGAGCCACCGGCCCCCGCCGCGCCGAAGGCAGCGATCCCCGCCCAGCCCGAGCCACCGGCACCCGCCGGATCGCACGAGGCGGCCCTCACCCGGCCCGGCCCCGAGGAGGTCCCCGCGCCCGCCCCGTCCGCCTGACACGCCCCGACCCTGGCCGTCTGGCACCCGGGCCCTGCCGCTCGCAAGCCTGGAGTTCCGGCAGGGCTGGCGCCGGCGACCGGAGCGGTCGCATCCTCCCCGGTCTCGGGAGTTCGAGGCGGTTCCAACCCGGCGCGTCGCTCCAGGCAAGCATCGGCGGCTGCCGGCCGCTGTCGACGACATCAGCTCGACAGGGCGCTCGCCGCACCATGCGCACCCCGACGACCGGGTGACGGCCGCCTGCGACGTCGCTGGCGGTTTGTCCGTTTGGCGGCGTCCGGTACGTGCCCGAATGTCGCCCGGCGTCCCCCGCGTCCCGTGCCCGGCACCACCCGGACGGCGGAATCGTGGGCCGGCCCGGGTCGTTGAACATGGCATACCCACGGCGCTCCCCCGCTCCACCGCGCCACGGTGGCCCGAACGGCCGGCGGAATGGCTGGCCGGGTCGGGTCGTTGAGACACCCCGGACGCCCGAGCAGGCCCCGCCGCCGGAGCGATCCGTTCGACTTCCCCCCCTTTTCCGCGGCACGCCGCTCCCCCGCGCGCGTCCGCGTACCCCCGATCGAAAGGTGCCGACCATCATGCGTACCGACATCCTGCGCAAGACCGCTCTGACCGTGGCCGGGCTCGCCTTCACCGGCGGCGCCATCGCCGGCCCCGTCACCGCCGCCGTCGCCGCCCCCACCGAGGGCAAGCCCG
>NZ_JBFABB010000226.1:0-5727 GCF_040640035.1 Micromonospora sp. NPDC023633
CTGGAGCAGGACGATGGAGAGCAGGGTGAACGGGATGCCGATCAGGAAGCACCAGCGCCAGCCGAGCCAGGAGGTGTCCACGAGCACGCCGCAGCGGGCGCCCCCGCCGGGGCGGTCGCCCACGCTCGCACGCCCCCGGTGCGCGGCGGCGTGCTCCGCGACGATGGCCAGCCCGAGCCCGGTGCCGTCGCCGTCGCCACGCGAGTGCGCGGCCCGGCCACGGACGAAACGGTCGAAGATGGCGTCCCGGTCCCCGGTGGGCACGCCCGGGCCCTCGTCGTCGACCTCGACGATTCCCGTTCCGTCCCGCTGCGACAACCGCACGGCCACCGGCCCGCCGCCGTGGCGCAGCGCGTTGTCGACCAGGTTGGCCAGGATCTGCTCGACCCGGCGCTCGTCGACCAGCCAGGTGGCGGCGACGCCCCGGCCGGCGCGCACGAGCGTGTCCGGCAGCCCGCGTGCCTGGCAGGCGCGGCGGGCCAGCGCCGCCACGTCGACCGGCGACCGGTCGACCGGCTGGTCGCTGCGGGCGAGCTGGATGAGGTCGTTGACCAGTTGCTGGAACCGGGTGATCTCGTCGGCCACCAGCGCGGCGGCGGTGGCGGTGCGGTCGTCGAGGTGCGCCCGGCGCCGGGCCAGGACGCTGGCCGCGGCCGACAGGGTCTGCAACGGCGAGCGCAGCTCGTGGCTCACGTCGGCGGCGAAGCGGCGGTCCCGCTCGATGCGCCGGGAGAGCTGGTCGACCATGTGGTTGAAGGACGTGGAGAGCCGGGTGAGATCAGGGTCGGTGGTCGCCGCGAGCCGGGCGGAGAAGTTGCCCGCCGCGATCTCCTGCGCGGCGTCGGCCACCGCCGTCAGCGGCCGCAGGCTGTGCCGGGTGGCGTACCAGCCCAGGGCGGCGCCGGACCCGGCGACGACGATGGCCACGGCGGTCAGCGCGAGCGCCAGGACCCGCAGGGTCTGGTCCAGCTCGCGCAGCGACGTCAGCTCGTAGTAGCTGGTGGACGGGGCCAGCGGCAGGCCGACGAGCAGGGTGGGCTGGCCGTTGACCCGGACCCGCTGCACGGCCGGTTCCCCGGCGTGGACGAGCTGTTGCAGGTCGACCGGGATGGCGGCGGTGAGGCCGGCGTCGGCCGTGCGGGCGTACCAGTCGTCCCCGCGGTGCAGCAGCGGCCGGCGGACGCCGCCGGTGTCGAGGGACCGCAGCACCTCCACCACGTCGGGGTCCTCCGTGTCCAGGCCGGTACGCACCACCGCCGCGTCGAAGTACGCCGCCCGCACGGCGGTGCGCTCCCGCTCGTCCAGCAGGGAGCGCCTGGTCAGCTCGTAGGAGACCAGCGCCATCGAGGCGGACAGCAGCAACGCGCCGACCGCGAAACCGGCGGACACCCGGGCCCGCAGCCCGAGGCGTCTCACCGGGTCAGCTTGTAGCCGAGGCCGCGCAGGGTGACCAGGTGCCGGGGGTTGCCCGGATCCTCCTCGATCTTCTGCCGCAGCCGACCCACGTGCACGTCGACGAGTCGCTCGTCGCCGGTGTCGTAGCCCCAGACCCGTTGCAACAACTGCTGGCGCGACAACACCCGGCCGGCGTGCTCGGCCAGCTCGCAGAGCAGCCGGAACTCGGTGCGGGTGACCGGCACCGGCCGGCCGGTCAGGCGCACCTCCCCGGCGTCCGGGCTGATCTCCAGCTGCCCGAACGTGAGCACCGGCAGCGGGTCGGGCGCCGCCCGGGCCCGGCGCCGCAGGGCGCGCAGCCGCGCCGACAGTTCCTTGATCGCCACGGGCTTGACCACGTAGTCGTCGGCCCCGGCCTCCAGCGCCGCGACGATGTCGTGGGTGTCGTCGCGGGCGCTGACCACCACGATCGGCACGTCGTCGTCGCGGCGCAGCCGCCGGATGCACTCGAAGCCGTCCAGGCCCGGCAGCATCAGGTCGACCAGCACGGTGTCGGCCGGCTCCCGGCGCTGCGTCAGCAGCCCCTCCTCGGCGGTGGCCACGCCCCGGACGCGGTAGCCCTCGTCCTCGAGCGCGAGCAGCAACGCCAGACGGATCCGGTCGTCGTCCTCGATCACCAGCACGTCCGTCATACCGGCATCATCCCCAAGGCGACGACGGCCGCCCAACCGTGTCCGGCGTTCGACGGTTTTGTCACGCAACTGTCATACAACCGCGTGGCCCGCGCCACGGGCGGCACCGAGGGTGGTGGGGCGGACCCGAGGGCCGGCTGCCGTCGCCCGGCCGGTCCCGGAGGGGAGATCAGAATGACCATCGCCGGTCTCTTCACCGCGCTCGCCGTCGGTCTCCTCGTCGCCGGGGTGGGCTGGCGGGTGACCCCGCGCCGCCGGGAGGTGCCGGTCTGGCTGGCCCTGGTGGCGGGGATCGTCACCGCGCTGCTCGGCGTCATCCTGGCCCGCATCGTCGGCCTCGACACCGACCGCTCCGGGGCGTGGAGCATCGGCGTGCCGGCCGGCTCGGCCGTCCTCGGCGTCGCCCTCGTAGCGGCCACGGCCGGTACCCGGCGCGCCGCCGGCCCGCCGCGCGGAACGCGGCCGGACCTCGACCCCGCCCAGACGCCGCCGGTCGCGGGCCGGCGCGTGGCCCGGCCCGACCTCCCGTGGAGGAAGACACCATGACCGTCGTACCGGACGAGCACCGGATGACGTTGATCTGCGACAGCTGCGGGGACACGACCACCGGCACCGCGTGCGTCCTGCCCGACGCCGAGGTCGTCTGGACCCTGGTGGCCGAACACGGCTGGAGCGGCTCCCCGTTCGCCACGGGCCCGCACCGCTGTCCCCGGTGCAGCCTGTCGGGTCTCGGCGTCGGGGGCGACACCACCGCCCAGGGCGGGCAGCCGGGCGGCGGGGTGCTGGGCGTCGACCACCTCGACGACGTCGCGGTGGTCACGGCCGTCGGGGACATCGACGTCGACACCGCCGACGAGCTACGGGCCGCCCTGCGACAGGCCGTGGACGTCTGCGGACACGTCGTGGTCGACCTGACCCGGGTCCACCTCATCGACGCCGGCGGGCTCGGGCTGCTCGTCCGGGCCCACCGCGACGCCCGGGAGCGCGGCGCGGTGCTCTGCCTCGCCGCTCCGTCCCGCTTCATCCGTACCGTGCTGCACACCATGCGGCTCGACGGGCTGTTCCCGGTCTTCGCGAGCCCGCAGGAGGCGCTCCGGCGGCTGTCCCCGGGCGGGGCCGGCGACGCCGCCGCGCTGGCGGCCGTCGTCGCCGGGCCGGATCCGCGCGGCCTCCCGCCAGCGGCGGTGACCGACGCGGTGTCCCGCTGACCCGACGCCGGGCCCCGGGGCGTGTCCGGGCCGGAGACCACCCGAGAGGAAGCACACCATGCTCATCCCCTGGCCGTACCCGGACGAGGGCGGGTACCGCCCCGAGCCGCCGGGGCCCCCGCCCGACGATGAGGACGCCCGGCTGGCGGCGCTGGTCGCCCAGCGGTTGAGCAGCGACTGGACCACCCGCCGTCAGCAGATCGTGGTCACCGTGCAGAACCGCGTCGTCATCCTCGCGGGCGTCGTGGCCGGCCCGGAAGCCCGGCGGGTGGCCGGCGAGATCGCCTGGGACGTCGGGGGCGTCGGAGACGTCTGCAACGCCCTGCGGCTCGCCGGCGCCCGCCGGCCCCGCCGCTGACCGACCCGAACGCCGCCGAGGCGCGCGTCTCGCGGGACGGGTCAGACCGGGGGCTGGTCGACCGGGCAGGCGTACGCCGTGCGGCCGCCCAGCGGCCACGTCCGCACGCCGGCGCCGCAGCGCCGGCATGTCGGCCGCTTGTAGACCCACCGCTCGTCGGGCGCCGCCGGGTCGCTGACCACCTGGCCGGCGTCGCGGCCCAGCGCCAGGTGTCGGACGGCGAGCTCCCACAGGCGTCGGGCGGGCGCCGGCCCGACGGCCCGGGCGTCCGGGTCCAGGCCGGCGAGGAAGAGCAGCTCCGCCCGCCAGGCGTTGCCGAGGCCCGCCCACACCGCCTGGTCGAGCAGCGCCGCGCCGACCGCGCCCCGGGCGGCGGCGAGCCGGCGCACGGCGTCCTCGCCGTCGGCGTCGGCCCGCAGCGGGTCCGGGCCGAGCGAGGCCCGCAGCGCGCGTTCTGCGTCGGCCGGGAGCGGTTCGCAGCGGATGGGCGCGATCAGGTCGTACGCGACACCGGCGCGGGCCAGACGCAGCCGGACGCCCTTGCGGGGCGGGACGGCCGGGCCGTCGTGGCGCAGGAAGAGCCCGCGCATGCCGAGGTGCACGTGCAGGGCCGGCGCGTCGTCGACGTGGTAGAGCAGGTGCTTGCCGTACGCCTCCACCGCGCGCAGCCGCCGCCCGTCGTACGGGCCGACGTCCACGCGACCCTGCGGGCTGGACACGGCGAGGACCCGCCCGGCGAGCGCGGCGTGCTGGTCGCGGGCGTACCGGTGGATGAGGTGGCCCTCGGGCATGCGTGCGGGTACCCAGGGACCGGGCGCGAAAACGGGCGCCCGGGGACGCGGGGAACAACGGCGATCGGTCCGCAGTTGTCCCCTTTCGTGACCGACGTTGCCCCGCACCCGCGGCTGTTCGACATCCGGCGGATCTACCTGGAGCCGGAGGCCGCCGCCCTGCCCCGTGGACGGGCCGTGCTGGAGCGCTTCCCCGACGCGGAGCGCGTCGAGGTCGAGAGCCACTCCCGCATCCCGGAGCTGTACGGGGACGAGACGAACGTCGCCCGGTGGGTGCGGATCAAGACCGAGGCCCTGGTGCTGGGGATCAAGAAGTCCCTCACCGCCCGCCCGAACGGCCGCTCGGCCGACTTCATCGCCCCGTCCACGGCGAACGGCTGCGCGATGGCCTGCGCCTACTGCTACGTGCCACGCCGCAAGGGCTACAGCAACCCGGTGACGGTCTTCGCCAACATCGACCGGATCACCGGTTACCTGCGACGGCACGTGGGCCGGCAGGGAGTCAAGGGCGAGCCGAACCAGTGCGACCCGGCCGCCTGGGTGTACGACATCGGCGAGAACTCCGACTGCTCGCTGGACGCCCGGATCTCCGACAACGTCCGGGACCTGGTGACGCTGTTCCGGGAACTGCCCAGCGCGAAGGCGACGTTCGCCACGAAGCACGTCAACCGCGACCTGCTCGACTGGGATCCCCGCGGCCGGACCCGCGTCCGCTTCTCGCTGATGCCGGCCCGGGACGCGAAACTGCTCGACATCCGGACCTCCCCGGTCGCGGAGCGGCTGGCAGCCGTCGACGACTTCGTGGCGGCCGGCTACGAGGTGCACGTCAACTTCAGCCCGGTGGTGGTCCGCGACGGGTGGCTGGACGACTGGGCGGAGCTGCTCGACCAGCTCGACGACGCGCTCGGGCCCCGCGCCAAGGCACAGCTCGCCGCCGAGGTCATCTTCCTGACCCACAACGACCGGCTGCACCAGGTGAACCTCGGCTGGCACCCGAAGGCCGAGGAGGTCCTCTGGCGGCCGGAGCTGCAGCAGCCGAAGCGGTCGCAGACCGGCGGCTGGAACGTGCGGTACCGCACCGGCTGGAAGGGCGCCTACGTGGCTGCGCTGACGGACCTGATCGCCGCGAAGGCGCCGTACTGCCGCGTCCGCTACGCGTTCTGAGCCGGTTCCCGGCGGATTCGGGGTCGTAACGCAGTTCAGGGCCACCCCGAAGGGGTGACCCTGAACTGAAAGATTGTCCGGCGGTGTCCTACTCTCCCACACCCTCCCGAGTGCAGTAC
>NZ_JBFABB010000227.1:0-5652 GCF_040640035.1 Micromonospora sp. NPDC023633
GGTTTCCGTGGTGGCGACCGCGAGGGTGGCTTCCGTGGCGGCGACCGTCGTGAGGGTGGCGACCGTCCGGGTGGTTTCCGTGGTGGCGACCGCGAGGGTGGCTTCCGTGGCGGCGACCGTCGTGAGGGTGGCGACCGTCCGGGTGGTTTCCGTGGTGGCGACCGCGAAGGTGGCTACCGCGGCGGCGACCGCGGTGAGGGCGGCTTCCGGGGCGGAGAGCGCCGCGACGAGCGGCGGGATCGTCCGGAGGCGGAGGGGGAGCGTACGGCGGCCCCCGCGCTGCCCGACGAGATCGTCGCGACGGACCTCGACAAGGACGTCCGGGCCGAACTGCTCTCGCTGGCGAAGCCGGTCGCCGAGACGGTCGCCCGGCACCTGGTGGCGACGGGGCAGCTGATCGACGAGGACCCGGCCGAGGCGCTGGCGCACGCGCTGGCGGCCCGTCGGCTGGCGTCCCGGATCTCCGCTGTCCGTGAGGCGGTCGGTCTGGCCGCGTACCACGCAGGGGAGTGGCAGACCGCGATCGCGGAGCTGCGTACGTACCACCGGATGAGCGGGTTGCAGAGTCACCTGGCGGTGCTCGCGGACTGCGAGCGGGCGCTGGGCCGGCCGGAGCGGGCGATCGACCTGTTCCGTGGCGCGGACCGGGAGAAGCTGGACCGGGCCGTGGCGACCGAGCTGCTGATCGTGGCGGCCGGGGCGCGCGGCGACCTGGGCCAGAAGGACGCCGCCGTGGCCATGCTCCAGGTTCCCGATCTGACGAGCGAGACGGCCGAGCCGTGGACGGCCCGGCTGCGGTACGCGTACGCCGACGCGCTGCTCGCGGTCGGTCGTCGCGACGAGGCCCGCGAGTGGTTCTCCCGGGCGGCCGACGTCGACGCCGAGGGCGAGACCGACGCCGCCGAGCGGCTGCTGGAGCTCGACGGTGTGGTGATCGAGGGCGACGAGGAGGACGAGGAACCCGCCGAGGCGGTCGCCTCCGGGCCCGGCGCCCCGGGCGCGGTGCCGGCCCGGCCGGACGCCGACCTCGGCAGCGACGCGGATCCGATCGACGAGGACGCCGACGAGCGGCAGGACGGGTCGGGGACCGTCGACCAGGACGAGGCGGCGGTCGCGGCGGTGCCGGCGGACGACCTGGCCGAGGACGAGCTGACCGACGACGAGGCGGACGCCGTCGCCGCCGGTCCGGCCGGCGACGACACCGCGGCCGCCGCAGGTGGTGGCGAGTCCACCGCCGCCAACGGGTCCGACACCGCCGTCAACGGGTCGGACACCGCCACGGGCGGGTCGGACACCGCGCAGCGATGACGACGGGTGCCGGGGAACGGCTGGTCGACGGGTACGCCCTGGTCGTCTTCGACCTCGACGGCGTGATCTACCTGATCGACCGGCCGGTCCCCGGCGCGGTCGAGGCGGTCGGCCGGCTGCACGCCGAGGGTCGGTCGGTGGCGTACGCGACCAACAACGCCTCGCGCCGCTCCAGCGAGGTGGCCGACCTGCTCACCGGGATGGGCGTGCCTGCCCGACCCGAGGAGGTCCTCACCTCCGCGGCGGCCGCCGCCGAACTGCTTCGCGACCGGCTTCCCGCCGGCGCCGCGGTGCTGGTCGTCGGCACCGAGGCGCTGCGGGCCGAGCTGCGCGCGGTGGGGCTGACCCCGGTGTCCCGGGCCGACGAGTCGCCGGTCGCGGTGGTGCAGGGGTTCGGCCCGCAGGTCTGCTGGGCGGACCTGGCCGAGGCGTCGGTGGCCGTGCGCGGCGGCGCGACCTGGGTCGCCACCAACACCGACCCGGCCCTGCCCAGCGGCCGGGGACCACTGCCGGGCAACGGCGCCCTGGTCGCCGTGCTGCGCACCGCGCTCAACCGCGATCCCGACGTGGTCGTCGGCAAACCCGAGCCGGCACTGTTCACCACGGCGGCCCGCCGTGCCGGGGAGGGCCGGACGCTGCTGGTCGGCGACCGGCTGGACACCGACATCGAGGGCGCCCGGCGGGCCGGCCTGGACAGCCTGCTGGTGCTCACCGGCGTGAGCGACGCGGCGGAACTGCTCGCCGCCCCGCCGCACCGCAGGCCGACGTACGTCTCGATGGACCTGGCGGGGCTCTTCGACCCGGCGGCCGTGGTGCGGGTCCCGGGCCCGGCGGACGCCGGCGGATGGTCGGTGGCCTCGCGGGACGACACGCTGGAACTTGCCGGGTCGGGCCGCCCGCTGGACGCCCTGGCCGCGCTCTGCGCGACTGCCTGGTCGGCGCAGCCAGCGCGGATCCGTGCCGGGTCGGTCGAGGCCGAGAAGGCCCTGGCCGAACTCGGCCTCTCCGGCTGACGGCCGCCGGCACCACCGCGACCGGCTCGCGCTGCGCGTCGGCGAGACCCACCGGCCCGCGCCGGTTGGTCTCAGAGCAGCTTGCGCAGCTTCATCAGGTCGAGCGGGTTCGCCTTGATCGACACCCGTCGGGACGTGACCGCACGGGTGACGTCGAGGTCGCCCCGCACGAGTGCGAGCAGGTCGTCGCTGCTGGTGCTCAGCGCGATCCTGGCCTTCGGGTCGTCGCCGTCGGCCAGGTCGACCAGCCGGCCGCCGGAGAGCCGGCCATGGAAGGCGGTCTCCAGGTCGGTGATCCGGCAGGCCAGCGTCCGGTCGAAGTCGACCTTCTCCCGCACCGTCTCCGCGTTGCGGTCCAGCCGGGCCGCCAGATCCCGCAACGCCTGCCGGCATTCGTCCACGCTGGCCACGACCGCCCCCTCACCGCTCGCCACGCCGTCCCCGGCACCGTACCGCACAGGGCGTCCCGGGGTGCCCGGTAGCGTGGCACCTGCACACCCCCGCCCCGCGGAAGGAATCAGGCATGCAGGACGCGTGGCGCGCCTACCTCGAGCTGGCCATGGGCCTGACGGAGGCGCCCCGGAAGAAGGCCCAGGACGCGGTTCGCCGGGTCGTCGGCTCCGGCGGGGCGACCGCCGCCCAGCTGCAGACCCTCGCCGAGGAGCTGGTCTCCACCGGCGCGGCCAACCGTGAGGCCCTGACCAAGCTGGTGCGCTTCGAGGTGGACCGGGCCCTCGGCGCGGTGGGGCTCGCCACCGCCGACGAGGTCGCCGAGCTGACCCGACGGGTGCACGAGTTGGAGCGTCAGCTCCGCGACGCCAAGGCCACCCTCGGTGCCCCGCCACCCGAGCCGTCGCTCCCCGTGCCGGCCGGGTCGCCCGCCGGTGCCGGGCCATCGGCCGCCCCGGGCGCCGCCGAGCCGGCCGTACCCACCTCGGCGGCCCCCGCCCCGAGCACCCCGGTCGCGAGGCCGGCCGTCGCGAAGAAGGCGCTGGCCAAGAAGGCCGTCGCGAAGAAGGCGGTGGCCAAGCGGACGCCGTCCGCCCTCGCCCCGACCGAGGGCGCCGCGGAGCCGGTCCGGCCGGCGAAGAAGGCGCCGGCCCGCAAGCGGCCGCCGGAGGGCGAGGCGTGACCCGCCCGGCCCCGGCCGGGAGCGGGTCGTGAGCGGCCCCTTCCGGCCCGCCCCGCCGCCCGGCGCCCGCCCCGGCCCGCCGGGCGCCGGCCACGGTTCGGCGAGCGGCTCCTTCCGCCCCGGCCCGCCGCCGGGCGTCCGCCCCGGCCCGCCGTCGCCGCCGGAGCCTGCCGAGGACCCCGGCGACGACCGGCACCCCGCCGTGGACGCGGCCGTGCGGGCGATGGCCAACGCCGCGACGCTCGCCCCGGCCGACCAGATCGCGCAGTACGAGGCGGCGTACGAGACGCTGCGGGAAACCCTCGCCACCATCGACCAGGCCTGACCGACCGGAGAAGAACCACGCATGGCACGTCGTAACCGGCTGGACGCCGAACTCGTCCGCCGCGGCCTGGCCCGCTCCCGGGAACAGGCCGCCGCGCTGGTGGAGGCCGGCCGGGTCCAGCTGCGCGGCGTGCCGGCCCGCAAGCCCGCCGCGATGGTCGACCCCGCCGATCCGCTCCTGGTCACCGGCGAGGACCCCAGCTCGGAGTACGTCTCCCGGGGCGGGCACAAGCTGGCCGGCGCGCTGGCCGCCTTCGCCCCGGGCGGGCTGACGGTGGCCGGCCGGCGGTGCCTGGACGCGGGCGCCTCCACTGGCGGCTTCACGGACGTGCTGCTGCGTGCCGACGCGGCGGAGGTGGTCGCGGTCGACGTCGGCTACGGGCAGCTCGCCTGGCCGCTGCGCAACGACCCCCGCGTGCGGGTCTTCGAGCGCACCAACGTCCGTACGCTGACGCCGGAGGTCATCGACGGGCCGGTCGATCTCACGGTCGCCGACCTGTCGTTCATCTCGCTGCGGCTGGTGCTGCCGGCGCTGGCCGGCTGCACCCGACCCGACGGCGACCTCGCGCTGATGGTGAAGCCGCAGTTCGAGGTCGGCAAGGAGCGGGTCGGGACCGGCGGGGTGGTCCGCGACCCGCTGCTGCGGGCGGAGGCCGTGCTCGACGTGGCCGCCGCGGCGGCCCGCCTCGACCTCGGCCTCGCCGACGTGGCCGCGAGCCCGCTGCCGGGGCCGAGCGGCAACGTCGAGTTCTTCGTATGGTTACGCCGGGGCGCACCGCCGGCCGACCCGGAGCGGGTGCGCGCGGTGGTGACCGCCGGGCCGGGTGGCCCGGCGCCGTCCGGCGACCAGCCGGACGCGGCGACGGAGGAGGTGGCCGGGTGAGTGAGCTGGCGAGCCCCGCGGTCGCGGGCGTGCCGCGCGGGAATCGTGCGGGCGCGACGGGACGGCCGTCCCGGTGAGCCGCACGGCCCTGCTGGTTACGCACACCGGCCGCCGGCGCAGCACCGAGCACGCCCGCGCCGTCGCCGCCGACCTGACCTCGGCCGGCTTCGAGGTGCGGGTCGTGGCCGAGGAGGCCGACGACCTCGACCTGCCCGAGGTGGTCCCGGTGACCGGCCTGGAGGCGGCCGAGGGCGCGGAGATCGTCTTCGCGCTCGGTGGGGACGGCACCTTCCTGCGCGCGGCGGAGCTGGCCCGGCCGGCGAAGGTGCCGCTGCTCGGCATCAACCTCGGCAAGGTCGGCTTCCTCGCCGAGGCCGAGATCGACGACCTGGACAGCGCGGTACGCGACGTGGTCGAGCGCAACTACACCGTCGACGAGCGGCTCACCCTCGACGTGACCGCCGAGTTCGACGGTGGCCCGACCATCGAGTCCTGGGCGCTCAACGAGATCAGCGTCGAGAAGGGCGAGCGGGCCCAGATGCTGGAGCTGCTCGTCGACGTGGACGGCCGGCCGCTGTCCCGGTACGGCTGCGACGGGGTGGTCTGCGCCACCCCCACCGGCTCGACGGCGTACGCCTTCTCCGGCGGGGGGCCGGTGGTCTGGCCGGAGGTGGAGGCCCTGCTGCTGGTGCCGATCAGCGCGCACGCGCTGTTCAGCCGGCCGCTGGTCACCGCGCCCACGTCCACGTTCGCCATCACCGTCGACCCGTTCACCACCCTCGCGGTGATGTCCTGCGACGGCCGGCGGGTCTACGACCTGCCGCCCGGGGCGCGGGTCACCGTGCGGCGTGGCGCGCTGCCGGTGCGCGTCGTGCGGCTGCGGGACCGCCCGTTCACCGACCGGCTGGTGGCGAAGTTCGACCTGCCCGTGCACGGCTGGCGCGGCAACCGCCGGTGACCGCGGGGCGGGCCGACGCCCACCGGCCGCGCCC
>NZ_JBFABB010000228.1:0-5593 GCF_040640035.1 Micromonospora sp. NPDC023633
CGCGGGTGCCGGTGCCGGCCAGCCGGCGCGGCGCCACGTTGATCTCGACATCGCGCGGGGTGTACGCCCGGGCGTCGGAGATGCCACCGACCCCCGGCTCGCCGGAGCGCGGCTCGCCGCCCCGGCCACCGGCGTTACGCGACGAACCGCGCCGGGAGCCTGTGGCGTCCCGGCGCGGTTCCTCCGATCTCGGCGGCACGGTCGTCAGCCTCCCGCGCCCTGCTGGCTGGTGATCGAGGGCTGGCCCCCGGCCGGCTGCGGCACGCCGATCACCTTGCCGTCGGGCAGCCGGATGTAGGCCGGCTCGCCCGCCTCCACCAGACCCAGCTGGCGGGCCCGGGCCTCCAGGTTGCCCGGGGCCTCCGCGTCGGCGATCTGCTTGTTCAGCTGCTGCTGCTCCACGTCGAGCTTGGCCTGCTGCTCCTGGAGCTTCTCCAGCCGGAAGGCGTTCTCGTTGATCTTCGTGTTGACCAGCAGGATGCCGAGCACCCCGCCGACCACCAGCACCAGCACCAGCGCGGCGAACGGCGCCCGCGGCACCTTCACCGGCGGCGGCGGCGCCACCCGCAGCCGGGGCGGGCGCGCCGTGCCGACGCTCTCCCGCTCGGCCGGCCGCAGCGCGGCGCTGCCCTGGGTCGGGAACTCGCGCGCCCCCCGGGCGCGAGTCTCCCCCTGCTGGTTCGCGCGGTCCGCCCGCGGCGTGCCGGTCCCGATGCGCGTGGCCCGCTCCGCCGCGGTCCGGCCCCCCGACCGCGGTGCGCGCTGCCCGCCGCCGGTGACGTCCCGGCGGTCGCGCTTGTCATTCGTCATGTCCCTCCCCCTCTTCGTCCGTCCCTGTCCCGTCCCCCGGGGTCCGTCGGATCCGTGTCGGATCCGGGGGACCCCGCCCCTGGTTGGTGCATCGCCTTCACCCGCCGGCGGTACCGTTCGCGGTCGGTACGCCCCTGCTGCGCCGCGTCCGGGTCGAGTCGCTCCGCGGCCCGCAGCCGCACCGAGGCGGCCCGCGGGTTCGCGGCGACCTCCACCTCCCCGGGCAGTTCGGCGCCCCGGCTGAGCAGCCGGAACGTCGGACCGGACCCGGGCAGTTCGACCGGGAGGTCGACCGGGCCCTTGCTGCGGACCCGGTCGCTGAGCGCCGCCTTGGTGAGCCGGTCCTCCAGCGAGTGGTAGGACAGGACCACCATGCGGCCGCCCACGTTGAGCTTGTCGAGCGCGGCTGGCAGCGCCGTCTCCAGCGCTGCCAGCTCCTTGTTTACCTCGATCCGTAAAGCCTGAAACGTTCTCTTGGCCGGGTGTCCCCCGGTTCGTCGCGCGGGTGCCGGAATGGACTCCCTGACCAGTTCGGCCAGCCGCGCCGACGAGGTGATCCGGGCCCGCTCGCGCTCGCGGATGATCGCCGAGGCGATCCGGCCCGCGAACTTCTCCTCGCCGTAGACCCGCAGCACGCGGGCCAGGTCCGGATGGGCGTAGGTGTTGACCACCTCCTCGGCGGTCGTCCCCCGGGTCTGGTCCATCCGCATGTCCAGCGGGGCGTCCTGCGCGTAGGCGAACCCGCGGTCGGGTGCGTCGAGTTGCAGGGAGGAGACCCCCAGGTCGAACAGGATGCCGTCGATTGCCGGATAGCCCAGCCGGTCGAGCACCTCCGGGAGCTCGTCGTAGACGGCGTGCTCCAGATGGACGCGGTCGGCGAAGCGGGCCAACCGGACGCGCGCGTGGGCGAGCGCCTCGGTGTCCCGGTCCAGCCCGATCAGCACCGTCTCCGGATGCGCCTCGAGCACCGCCTCGGCGTGCCCGGCCAGCCCCAGCGTCGCGTCGACGTGGACCGTCCGCCCGCCCCGGCCCAGCGCGGGGGCCAGCAACTCGAGACACCGCTCGAGCAGCACCGGCACGTGCGTGCCGCGTAGCTCCCCCATGTCGACCCCCACTGGTGTGAAACCTTCGTCCTTCACGCGTCCGTCGCCGGACGACGCCGTGCCGTCGTACCGCCAGATCCCCATCCGCTCCCGCCCGTCGGAGGCCGCGGCCCTCCGATCGGATCGTGCGCCTGGCACCGGGGAAGGGGTGCCAGGAACTCGAAAGCGGGTGGAGATCTCGCAGTACGTCGGGCGTCGTCACGCCCTACAGACCGCCGGGCAGCACCCCCTCCTCGATGTCGGCGAAGTCGTCTTCGCTCTCCGCGAGGTAGGTCTCCCAGGCAGCCTTGTCCCAGATCTCCACCCGGGTGCTCGCGCCGATCACGACCAGATCCCGGTCGAGAGTGGCGTAGGCCCGCAGGTGGGCCGGGATCGTCACCCGACCCTGCTTGTCGGGCACCTCGTCGTGCGCGCTGGCGAAGAAGACCCGGCTGTAGGCCCGGGCCGCCTTGTTGGTCACCGGCTGCGCGCGCAACTGCTCCGCGATCCGCTGGAACTCGGGCATCGGGAAGGCGTAGAGGCAGCGGTCCTGCCCTTTGGTGATCACGACACCCCCCGCCAACTCGTCCCGGAACTTCGCCGGGAGGATCAACCGGCCTTTGTCGTCCAGGCGTGGGGTGTGGGTGCCGAGAAACATCGGCCCAACCCCCTCGCCCTTGAGCGGCGTTCGCGGCGCCGCTGACCCCCCGGGCCGGTGGGCCCTCCCGGCCTCACCATTGGGCCCCACTCTACTCCACTTCCCTCCACCCGCAACCAGAATCGCCCGCGTGGCGCGGCCTTTCGGCGCGCAAAACAGCACGTCAATGGGGGTGGAGCGGAGTGGAGGGCCGCGGCGCCCGCCGGGCCCGTCCGCTTTCCGACATAGATCGACTCCGTCCGGCTGAGCGCGGTCCGACCGCCCCGCCGGGTCACCCCGGCCGAACGGTTCGCCGTCGGCGGCGATCTGGCGGGGTCGCCGGTCCGGTAACCTCGCTCGGGTGACGGACGCGAAGATGCCCCTGCGGGCAAAGGTGGCCAGCTCGGTGTCGCGGACCGCCGCGGCGCTGTCGCGGGCCGCGGGGCGCGGTGACGGCTCGGTGATCGGCGGCTGGATCGGCCTGAAGATCGACCCAGACCTGCTGGCCCACCTGTCGGCCGGGCGCGCCATCGCCCTGGTCTCGGGCACCAACGGCAAGACCACCACCACCCGGCTCACCGCGGCGGCGGTCGGGGTGCTCGGCCGCGTCGCCACCAACTCCTTCGGCGCCAACATGCCGACCGGCCACACGTCGGCGCTCGCCAAGGCCGGCAGCACGCCCTACGCGGTGCTGGAGGTGGACGAGCACTACCTCGCCCAGGTGCTGGACGCCACCGAACCGCACGTGGTGGCGCTGCTCAACCTCTCCCGCGACCAGCTCGACCGGGCCAAGGAGGTCGCCATGATGGCGCAGCTCTGGCGCGCCGCGCTGGTCCGGCACACCAACGTCCGCATCGTCGCCAACGCCGACGACCCGATGGTGGTGTGGGCCGCGACCCCGCCGCCCAACCACGACCACCGCATCGCCCCGCCGCAGGTCACCTGGTTCAGCGCCGGGCAACGCTGGCACGACGACTCCTGGGTCTGCCCCGAGTGCGGCTCCACCATCCAGCGCTCCGGCGACCAGTGGTGGTGCAGCGGCTGCCCGCTGCGCCGGCCCGAGCCGCAGTGGATCGTGGAGGACGACGGCGTGGTCGATCCGACCGGCGCCTGGCACAAGGTCAAGCTCCAGCTCCCCGGCAAGGTCAACGTCGGCAACGCCGCGACCGCGCTGGCCGTCGCCGCCGAGTTCGGCGTCCGGCCCGTCGACGCGGTGCTCCAGCTCGGCACCGTCACCTCCGTCGCGGGCCGCTACGCCCAGGTCGACCGGGACGGGCGCAACATCCGGCTGCTGCTGGCGAAGAACCCGGCCAGCTGGCTGGAGGCGTTCGACATGGCCGACGAGGCGCCGACGCTGCTCTCCATCAACGCCCGGGACCCCGACGGGCTGGACACCTCGTGGCTCTTCGACGTCGACTTCGCCCCGCTACGGGGCCGGCAGGTGCTGATCACCGGCGACCGCGCGTACGACCTCGCGGTCCGGCTGGAGGTCAACGACGTGCCCTTCCAGCACGTGCGGACGTTCGACGACGCCGTCCGGTCGGTGCCCCCGGGCCGCCTGGAGGTCATCGCGAACTACACCGCGTTCCAGGACATCCGAGCGGAGTTGGACCGTGTCAACTGAGAGCCTGCGCATCGTCTGGATCTACCCCGACCTGCTCTCCACCTACGGCGACCGTGGCAACGCGCTGATCCTCGCCCGCCGGGCGCGCCAGCGCGGCTTTCCGGTCGAGGTGCTGGAGGTGCGCTCCGACCAGCGCCTCCCCTCCACCGCCGACATCTACCTCATCGGCGGCGGCGAGGACGGCCCGCAGGCGCTCGGCGCGCAGCGGCTGCTCGCCGACGGCGGCCTGCACCGGGCGGTCGCCCAGGGCTCGGTCGTGTTCGGAGTCTGCGCCGGCTACCAGCTCCTCGGCACCTCCTTCTTCGCCAAGGGCACCCTCTGCGCCGGGCTGGAACTGCTCGACCTCTCCTCCGACCGGGGGCCGACCCGCGCGGTCGGCGAGCTGGCCGGCGAGATCGACCCGCGGCTGGGCGTGCCGGCGCTGACCGGGTTCGAGAACCACGGCGGGCGCACGCACCTCGGCCCGGGGGTCTCCCCGCTGGCCCGGGTCACCGCCGGGGTCGGCAACGACGGCGCCACCGAGGGGGCGTGGCGGGGCAAGCTGCTCGGCACCTATTCGCACGGCCCGGCCCTGGCCCGCAACCCCGCCCTCGCGGACCTGCTGCTGCGCTGGGCCACGGGGGCGCACCAGCTCCCGCCGCTGGACGACAGCTGGCCGGATCGGCTGCGCGCCGAGCGCCGCGCCGCGGTGGCCGCCGCCGCCCGGGCATGATCCCCGCCGTCCGTCGGCTGCTGCGGCAGCCGTCGGCCGTCCGGTTCGCGCTGCTGCTGCTCCTGCTCGCCGCCTTCGGGGCGACGCTGCTCGTCGTCGACCTGCCCGAGGCGCACCAGCTGCCCCGGATGGCCGACCGGCTGGGCGGTCTCGCCCCCGTGGCGGCGGTGCTCGGCGGGGCGCTGCTGCTGGTCGCGCTGGTGCCCCGCACCTTCATCACGCTCGCCTCGGGCGCGATCTTCGGCGCGCTGGAGGGCGCCGCGTACGCGCTGGGCGCCGCGCTGCTCGCGGCGGCGCTGGGCTTCACGGTCGGTCGCCTCCTCGGGCGGGAGTTCGTCGCCGACCGGGTGCGCGGCCGGCTGGCCCGGCTGGACGGCTGGTTCGCCCGGCAGAGCGTCCTCGGCGTGATCACCGTACGGCTGCTGCCGATCGCCGGCTTCGGGCTGGTCAGCTACGGCTACGGCACCACCGGCGCCCGGGTGCTGCCGTTCCTCGCCGGCAGCGTGCTCGCCTCCGCCCCCACCGCCTTCGGCTACGCGGCGGTGGGCGCGGCGGTCACCTCCCCCGGCGACATGAACTGGTTCGGCGCCGCTCCGGCCGCGCTCGGCCTGGTCGCCAGCGTCGTGCTGATCCGCCGCTGGTGGCGCGCCGAGCGACAGCGCCGGCTCGGGCCGAGCTGAGGCCGGCGGTGCGCAGCGGGCCGCCCGGCGCGGGCGGGGACAGCGGGC
>NZ_JBFABB010000229.1:0-2938 GCF_040640035.1 Micromonospora sp. NPDC023633
CGTAACGCAGTTCAGGGCCACCCCGAAGGGGTGACCCTGAACTGAAAGATTGTCCGGCGGTGTCCTACTCTCCCACACCCTCCCGAGTGCAGTACCATCGGCGCTGGAGGGCTTAGCTTCCGGGTTCGGAATGTAACCGGGCGTTTCCCCTCCGCCATGACCGCCGTAACTCTATCGATATGTCAAACAACACCCAAACGGGTCTGTTGTTCGTTCATCGAGAGTTGCACAGTGGACGCGTAGCAGCTTAGTAGTCAAGTCCTCGGCCTATTAGTACCGGTCAACTGAACCCGTTACCGGGCTTACATTTCCGGCCTATCAACCCAGTCGTCTAGCTGGGGGCCTTACCCATCCGAAGATGGTGGGATACCTCATCTTGAAGCGAGCTTCCCGCTTAGATGCTTTCAGCGGTTATCCCTTCCGAACGTAGCTAACCAGCCGTGCCCCTGGCGGGACAACTGGCACACCAGAGGTTCGTCCGTCCCGGTCCTCTCGTACTAGGGACAGCCCTTCTCAAGTATCCTACGCGCACGGCGGATAGGGACCGAACTGTCTCACGACGTTCTAAACCCAGCTCGCGTACCGCTTTAATGGGCGAACAGCCCAACCCTTGGGACCTGCTACAGCCCCAGGATGCGACGAGCCGACATCGAGGTGCCAAACCATCCCGTCGATATGGACTCTTGGGGAAGATCAGCCTGTTATCCCCGGGGTACCTTTTATCCGTTGAGCGACACCGCTTCCACTCGCAAGTGCCGGATCACTAGTCCCGACTTTCGTCCCTGCTCGACCTGTCAGTCTCACAGTCAAGCTCCCTTGTGTACTTGCACTCAACACCTGATTGCCAACCAGGCTGAGGGAACCTTTGGGCGCCTCCGTTACCCTTTAGGAGGCAACCGCCCCAGTTAAACTACCCACCAGACACTGTCCCTGAACCGGATAACGGTCCGAAGTTAGATACCCAAATCAACCAGAGTGGTATTTCAAGATTGCCTCCACCCATACTGGCGTATGGACTTCACCGGCTCCCACCTATCCTACACAAGCTAATTCGGATACCAATGTCAAGCTATAGTAAAGGTCCCGGGGTCTTTCCGTCCTGCCGCGCGTAACGAGCATCTTTACTCGTAATGCAATTTCGCCGGGCCTGTGGTTGAGACAGTGGGGAAGTCGTTACGCCATTCGTGCAGGTCGGAACTTACCCGACAAGGAATTTCGCTACCTTAGGATGGTTATAGTTACCACCGCCGTTTACTGGCGCTTAAGTTCTCCGCTTCGCCCCGAAGAGCTAACAGGTCCCCTTAACGTTCCAGCACCGGGCAGGCGTCAGTCCATATACATCGAATTACTTCTTCGCATGGACCTGTGTTTTTAGTAAACAGTCGCTTCCCCCTGCTCTCTGCGGCCATACAACGCTCCACCCGCGCGGGGCTTCACGTCTCCGGCCCCCCTTCTCCCTAAGTTACGGGGGCAATTTGCCGAGTTCCTTAACCACAGTTCGCCCGATCGCCTCGGTATTCTCTACCTGACCACCTGTGTCGGTTTGGGGTACGGGCCGCTAAGAACTCGCTAGAGGCTTTTCTCGGCAGCATAGGATCACTGACTTCACCTGAATCGGCTCGGCATCACGTCTCAGCCTTCATGTGTTGCGGATTTGCCTACAACACGGCCTACACGCTTACCCCGGCACAACCACCGGCCGGGCTCAGCTACCTTCCTGCGTCACCCCATCGCTTGACTACTACCCGCCAGGTTCCCACGCTCCCCTGGCTTGGTCCGAAGACCGCCCCAAGTTCGGATGGTTAGCACAACGAGGTTCATCAGGGACGCTCTTTCGCGGGTACGGGAATATCAACCCGTTGTCCATCGACTACGCCTCTCGGCCTCGCCTTAGGTCCCGACTCACCCAGGGCGGATTAGCCTGGCCCTGGAACCCTTGGTCATCCGGCGGAAGGGTTTCTCACCCTTCTTTCGCTACTCATGCCTGCATTCTCACTCGTGCCGCGTCCACAACTGGGTCACCCCGCTGCTTCACCCCCGGCACGACGCTCCCCTACCCATCCACACACCTGCACAAGGAATCAAGTCCAAGCAAGGTAAAAATGTGAATGCCACAGCTTCGGCGGTGTGCTTGAGCCCCGCTACATTGTCGGCGCGGAACCACTTGACCAGTGAGCTATTACGCACTCTTTAAAGGGTGGCTGCTTCTAAGCCAACCTCCTGGTTGTCTATGCGACCCCACATCCTTTTCCACTTAGCACACGCTTAGGGGCCTTAGCTGGTGATCTGGGCTGTTTCCCTCTCGACTACGAAGCTTATCCCCCGCAGTCTCACTGCCGCGCTCTCACTTACCGGCATTCGGAGTTTGGCTGATTTCGGTAAGCTTGTGGGCCCCCTAGACCATCCAGTGCTCTACCTCCGGCAAGAAACACGCGACGCTGCACCTAAATGCATTTCGGGGAGAACCAGCTATCACGGAGTTTGATTGGCCTTTCACCCCTAACCACAGGTCATCCCCCAACTTTTCAACGTTGGTGGGTTCGGCCCTCCACGCGGTCTTACCCGCGCTTCAGCCTGCCCATGGCTAGATCACTCCGCTTCGGGTCTAGGACACGCGACTGAACGCCCTATTCAGACTCGCTTTCGCTACGGCTCCCCCACACGGGTTAACCTCGCCACATGCCACTAACTCGCAGGCTCATTCTTCAAAAGGCACGCCGTCACCCCGCAAGGCTCCGACGGATTGTAGGCGAACGGTTTCAGGTACTATTTCACTCCCCTCCCGGGGTACTTTTCACCATTCCCTCACGGTACTCGTCCGCTATCGGTCACCAGGAAGTATTTAGGCTTACCAGGTGGTCCTGGCAGATTCACGGCAGATTACAGGGGTCCGCCGCTACTCGGGAACACCCACAGAAGACCAGCCACTTTCACC
Source organism: Micromonospora sp. NPDC023633 (assembly GCF_040640035.1). Classification (NCBI taxonomy): domain Bacteria; kingdom Bacillati; phylum Actinomycetota; class Actinomycetes; order Micromonosporales; family Micromonosporaceae; genus Micromonospora; species Micromonospora sp. NPDC023633. Next base: position 2,936 of record NZ_JBFABB010000229.1, read on the forward strand.
TAC
>NZ_JBFABB010000230.1:0-5427 GCF_040640035.1 Micromonospora sp. NPDC023633
GGGGTCGGCCAGCGCCGGGTGCGTGTAGCCGGCGAACTCCTCGACCCGCGCGACGAACTCGTCGTACAGCGCCGCGCGCATCCGGCGCTGCCGTGGGCGGTCGCCGCAGGCGTGCTCGGGGTGGCCGGGCTGGTCGCCTGGACCCTGCTCGGCACCGGGCTGTTCGGGGTGCGCGAGGTCCGCGTCGAGGGCGCCGAGCTGGTGACCCCGGTGCAGGTCCGCGACGCGGCCGCGGTGCCCGACGACGCCCCGCTGGCCCGGGTGGACCTGGCCGCCACCGCGCGGCGGGTCGGCGGGCTGCCGGCGGTGGAACGGGCGGTGGTGACCCGGGACTGGCCGGACACGCTGGTGGTACGGGTGACCGAGCGCACCGGCGTGGCGGCGGTGCCGCGCGGGGAGCAGTTCGTGGTGATCGACCGCGCGGGCGTGGTCTTCCGCACCGTGCCACGGCAGCCGGACGGCCTGCCGTTGGTCCGGCTCGCCGAACCGGGCCCGGGCGACGGGCCGACCCGGGCGGCGCTGGAGGTACTCGGCGCGCTCACCCCGCAGCTGCGCGCCGAGCTGGTGGACGTGACCGTCGAGGGGCTGGCCCGGATCACGCTGCGGCTGCGCGGCGACCGGGTGGTGGTCTGGGGGGACGCGACCCGGGGCGCGGACAAGGCCCGGGTGGCCAGCGCCCTGCTCGACCGCAAGGCCGACACCATCGACGTCAGCGCGCCGGACGTGGTGACCCTGCGGTGACCGGTGGCTCAGCCCGCGACGTGACCCGTCCCGCTCCGGCGGCGACACGCCGAGCGGGTCCTTGGCTCATCGCGTGAGGGCGCTTACGTTGCCCCGAAGGGGATCAGTGGTTGACATAAGTGTAAGCCTCTAGTAGAGGGTGAGGGTTTGATCCTCACGCTCACTGGTGACAGCTGTCGTCGACCGCTGGTTTGGCCAGGCCTTACCCGGTCGGCCCATGCCAATCTCGAAGGGAAAGGACCGGAGATGACACCTCCGCACAACTACCTGGCGGTCATCAAGGTCGTCGGCATCGGTGGCGGCGGCGTCAACGCCGTCAACCGGATGATCGAGGTTGGGCTCAAGGGCGTCGAGTTCATCGCGATCAACACCGACGCGCAGGCGCTGCTCATGAGCGACGCCGACGTGAAGCTCGACGTCGGCCGCGAGCTGACCCGTGGGCTCGGCGCCGGCGCCAACCCCGACGTCGGGAAGAACGCCGCCGAGGACCACCGCGACGAGATCGAGGAGGTGCTCAAGGGCGCCGACATGGTCTTCGTGACCTGCGGCGAGGGCGGCGGCACCGGCACCGGCGGGGCGCCCGTGGTGGCGAACATCGCCCGCAAGCTCGGCGCGCTGACCATCGGCGTGGTCACCCGGCCGTTCTCGTTCGAGGGCAAGCGCCGCCAGGTGCAGGCGGAGTCCGGAATAGACGAGCTGCGCAACCAGTGCGACACGCTGATCGTCATCCCGAACGACCGGCTGTTGGCGCTCGGCGACCGCAACATCAGCATGATGGACGCGTTCCGCACCGCCGACCAGGTGCTGCTCTCCGGTGTCCAGGGCATCACCGACCTGATCACCACGCCGGGTCTGATCAACCTGGACTTCGCCGACGTCAAGAGCGTGATGAGCGGCGCGGGCAGCGCGCTCATGGGCATCGGCAGCGCGCGCGGCGAGAACCGCGCCGTCGAGGCGGCCGAGGCGGCCATCTCCAGCCCGCTGCTGGAGCAGAGCATGGACGGCGCGCGCGGCGTGCTGCTCTCCATCGCCGGCGGGTCGGACCTCGGCCTGTTCGAGATCAACGACGCGGCCCAGCTCGTCACCGACGCGGCCCACCCGGACGCGAACATCATCTTCGGCGCGGTCATCGACGACGCCCTCGGCGACGAGGTGCGGGTCACCGTCATCGCGGCGGGCTTCGACGGGGGCGCGCCGGCGTACAAGGCGGCCGAGCCGCCCCGCAAGAGCAACCAGAACCAGCCGGCGCAGCCGAGCGCCCCGGTCGCCCCGCCGGCCACCATGCCGGCCCCGCAGCAGTCGCCCCGCCGGGTCCTCTTCGACGACGTCGACGTGCCCGACTTCCTCAAGAACGGTTCCTGAGCACCGCGATGACCGACAGCCCAGCCACGGTGCGCCCGGACCGGCGCGCCGAGATCGCGGCCGGCCTGGGCCGCGTACGGTCCCGGATCGCGGACGCCTGTGCCGCCGCGGGGCGGGACGAATCCGAGGTCACCATGATCGCGGTGACCAAGACCTACCCGGCCGGGGACGTGGTGGCCCTGTCCGGGCTCGGCGTCGTCGACGTGGGGGAGAACCGCGACCAGGAGGCGGCCGCCAAGGCCGCCGAGGTGGCCGCGGCCGGGGTGACTGCCCGGTGGCACTTCATCGGGCAGTTGCAGCGCAACAAGGCCCGCTCGGTGGTCCGCTACGCCGACGTCGTGCACTCGGTCGACAGTGTCCGGCTGGCGCGGGCGCTGGACGCGGCGTCGTCGGCGGCGCGGGACCGGCCGCTGGAGGTGCTGGTCCAGGTCAGCATCGACGGCGACGCGGCCCGGGGCGGGGCGCTGCCGGACTCGGCCGACCCGGGCGCCGGGCTCGACGCGGTCGCCGAGGCGGTGGCCGGCGCGGAGGCGCTGCGGCTGACCGGCCTGATGGCGGTGGCGCCGCTGGGCTGGGAGCCGGAGCGGGCGTTCGCCCGGCTGGCCGAGGTGGCGGCCGCGTTCCGGACGGTCCATCCGGGAGCCGCCGCGCTCTCCGCCGGGATGAGCGGCGACCTGGAGATCGCGATCCGGTACGGCGCGACACATGTCCGCGTCGGCAGCGCGTTGCTCGGAATGCGTCCCACGCTGCGGTAGCCTGACCGCGGGAAGCAAATTACAGCTGTGTTGTTTGAGGGAGCGGCGTCCCGTTGTCGGGGGTCGTGGCACGCGACGCGAATTTCGTGCCAGGGGATTGCCGATCCGCTCCGGTGGGCAGAAGTGGTCCACTCGCGACAAGCGACACGGTACGGGGGCGCGTGCCGCACGGCGGACGGGAAGGGCGCGGGATGGGTGCACTGCGCAAGGCGGGGGTCTGGCTCGGTCTGGTCGAAGAGGACGACGAGCGGGCCTACGACGACGGCGGCTACGACAAGGGTGGCTACCGCGATTCGCGCTACCGGCAGAGCCGGTACTCGGAGGAGTTCGCCGACGAGGACGAGGACGACTCCGAGGAGCCGCCGGCGCCCCGGTCCCGGCTCGGTGACCGTGGCCGGCTCTCCGAGCGCGCCGCCGCCCGGGCGGCCGACGCCGAACGGGGCGACACCGACCGGCCGGAGCGGGCCGAGCGGTCCAGCGTCCGCTCGATCACCCGGCCGTCGGCCGGGGACACCTCGGGCGCGTTGACCTACCACACCCGCGACAACCTGGCCCTGGCGCCGCAGGCACAACCCCGGGAGCGTGCGGTGATGGCCGAGGAGGAGCAGCGTTACCAGATCACCACGCTGCACCCCACCACGTACCGCGAGGCGCGCACCATCGGTGAGCACTTCCGGGACGGCGTTCCGGTGATCATCAACCTCACCGAGATGGACGAGGCGGACGCGCGTCGACTTGTCGACTTCGCCGCCGGCCTCGCGTTCGGGCTGCGGGGTACGATCGAGCGCGTGACCAATCGGGTGTTCCTGCTCTCACCGGCCAATGTCCAGGTCACCGCGGAGGACAAGGCCAAGATCGCCGAGGGCGGCTTCTTCAGCCTGAGCTAGCCCCGCCCGACCCGAGGGACGTCGCCTGCCGTGTTGTCGATCGTGCTGCAAGTGCTGTATCTGGTGCTGTACTTCTTCCTGCTCGTCCTGCTGGCCCGGTTCGTCCTGAGCGCCGTCCTGCAGTACGGCCGCCGCTGGCAGCCGGGGCGCGGGGCATCGGTGGGGCTGGAAATCGTGTGGAGCGTCACTGATCCCCCTCTCAACGCGTTGAGGCGTGTGATCCCTCCGTTGCGAATTGGTACCGTGAGCATCGACCTGGCCTCACTTGTGCTCCTGGTTATCCTGTTCGTGCTGATGGAGTTCGTGTTGAGGCGGTCGATCATCGGCACCGTCTGATGACCGACGCGCTTTCGCGGCCGCAACTGACCCGAGGAGTTTCGATGCCGCTGACCCCGGCCGACGTCCACAACGTCGCCTTCAAAAAGCCGCCGATCGGCAAGCGGGGCTACGACGAGGAGGAGGTCGACGCTTTCCTGGACGAGGTCGAGCGCGAGCTTGCCCGTCTCATCGAGGAGAACAACGAGCTGCGCGCCCAGGTGGAGCGCGGCGGCCGTGGTGGCGCCCCCGCCGGCCCCGGCGGCGACGCCCGTCTCGCGGCGGAGCTCAACGACGTCAAGGCCCAGCTCGACCGGGTGCAGCGCGACAAGGCGGCGGCCGAGCAGGCCGCCCGCGCGATGCAGGCCGAGCTGGAGCAGGTCCGTACCGCCGGTGGCCCGGCGGTCGGCGGTGACGGCGAGCAGCAGGCGCTGCGGGTGCTGATGATGGCCCAGCGGACGGCCGACGACCACGTCTCCGACGCCCGTCGCGAGGCCGACCAGCTGCTCTCCGAGGCCCGTTCCAAGGCCGAGGAGGTCACCCGTGAGGCCCGCTCCAAGGCAGACGCCCTGGAGCGCGACGCCCGCCAGCGGCACCAGGAGGCCATGGGCGGCCTGGACGCCAAGCGCACCGCCCTGCAGAAGCACATCGAGGAGCTCAAGCAGTTCGAGCGCGAGTACCGCACCCGGCTCAAGGCCTACCTGGAGAGCCAGCTGCGTGACCTCGACGGCCGCGGCCAGGGCCTGGAGGCCGAGATGACCCGGGGTGTCGAGGGCACCCGGGCCGCCGGCGGCGGCAACGGGCTGGCCACGGCCGGTCTCGCCGGCTCCTACGGCGGCGGCGGCGGTCGTTCCGGCGCTCTCGAAGCCGGTCGCTGAACCAAAGGTCGGCGACCGTCGCCACCATGACGGTCGCCGACCTCGCCTCATCAGCACGACGCGGCGGGGGTGAGCCGTGATAGTCGCCAGTCTCCTGCTCATCCTCGTCGCGGTGGTGCTGCTGGTGCTCGGCCTGGCCGGTGGCTCCAGCGTTCTCCTGACCATCTCCATCGCGGCCAGCCTGCTGGCCGCCGTCGCGCTGGTCGCGGGCGCCCGCCAGGCGGCTGCGGACCGGGCGACGGCGGATCCGGGCCGGCCGGGGTGGCGGCCCCGTCGGGCGACCCGCCCGGCCGGGCCGGCGTTCGCCGGCGGGCCGCTGGTGGAGCCGGAGATCCCCGTCCAGCATGTTCCTCCCACGGTCGACGTCGACGGCACCGGGTGGCGGCAACCACCCGAGCCGCCGGTGTCGGTGACCTCCCGCAGGAAGCCCGACTCGGCCGGGTCGTCCCCGAGCACCACGAGGTCGCGCAGCGCGTCCCGCCAGGCCGG
>NZ_JBFABB010000231.1:0-5325 GCF_040640035.1 Micromonospora sp. NPDC023633
GCCGGCCGCCGCGCCGACGTGGCCGTGCGCCGCGCCGCCGCCCGCGCCGACGACGGGCCGGCCTGGTGCCCCGCCGAGGTGATCAGCCACGACCGGCCGTGCGACACGATCGCGATCCTGACCGTACGCCCCTGGCAGCGCCTACCCCACCGGCCCGGCCAGGCGGTCCCGGTCTGCACGCCGCGCCGGCCCGGCCGTTGGCGCTGGCTCTCCCCGGCCAACGCCCCGCGCCCCGACGGCACCGTCGAGCTGCACGTCTGCGCCGTCGCCGCCGGGGCCGTGGCCCACACCCTCGTCCACGACGTACGCCCCGGCGAACTGCTCCATCTCGGCCCGCCGCGCGACGCCGGCCTGCGCTTGGACCCGTCCGCGCGGAGAGACCTGCTGCTCGTCGCCGGCGGCACCGGCCTGGCGCCGCTGCGCGCCCTAGTCGAGCAGGTCGCCGCCGCACCCGACGGCCGGCGGGTGACCCTGGTCGTCGGCGCGCGCACCTTCGCGGACCTGCACGACGCGCCCACCCTCGACAAGCTCCAGCAGGCCCACGACTGGCTGACCGTCCTGCCCGCCTTCAGCCACGACCCCGGGGCCGAGCCCGCCGAGCAGGGCGACGCCCTCACCATCGCCCTCGACCACCATCGCCCCGAGGACGACGTGTACGTCTGCGGTCCGCCGCCGATGCTCGCTGGCGCGCGGCTGCGGCTGCTCGCCGCCGGGGTGCCCGCCGCCCGCATCCACCTGCCGTCGGAGATGGCGCCCTGACGGCCAGCTCCGCAAGCCGGCGCGCGGCTCGACGGGTCAGGCCCCGGGCGGCTGGTACGCGACGTGGATCCGGAGCGCCTCGTCCACCTCTTCGGCGGTCAGCAGCGGGCTGATCCGGGTGTCCAGGCCGCGGGCCGCCCGGATGGTGACGGCCAGGGCTGCGGCGGTCGTGTGGTCGGGAAGATCGCACACCACGTACGTGTCGTACTGGCCGAACCCGAAGTACATCGCCTCCATCTGGCCACCGGAGTTCTCGATCAGCGCTCGGATCACCTCGGCGCGTTTCGTCCCGCCGTCCTGCCTCAACCCGTTGAGCCCTTCGACCGTGTAGGTCGACGTGAGCAGAAACTTCGCCATCCAGGCACCACCTCCACATCCGGCGCGCGGGTACCCGGTGTGACGGTGACTAGTCCTGCCACTCCAGGTTTCCTGGGCAGCCATCGACCCTCTACAGTCGACGGCCTCATCGAGGCGACGGCGAGAGGGCACAAGTGCGGATCGGCATCAACACGTGGGCGTGGGCGGCGCCGCTGACCGACGAGGCGCTCGCCGAACTGGCCCCGCGGATCCGGGCGTGGGGCTTCGACGCCGTCGAGCTGACCGTCCAGGCGCCGGGGGACTGGGATCCCGCGCGGGCCGCCGACCTGCTCGCCGGGCTGGAGCTGGCCCCCGCCGTCTGCGCCGGCCTGCTTCCCGAGCACGACCTGCTCGCCGACGACGAGGAGGTCGTGCGGCGTACGGAGGAGTTCGTGCGGCACTGCGTGCGGGCCGCGAGCCGGGTGGGGGCCGCCGTGGTGGCGGGCCCGCTCTACGCCCCGGCCGGTCGGCGGTGGCTACTCGACGCGGACGCCCGGCGGGCCGCCACCGCCCGCCTCGTGCGGCGGCTCCGGCCGCTGGCCGACGAGGCCGCCGGGCAGGGCGTGACGATCGCCCTCGAACCGCTCAACCGGTTCGAGACGAGCCTGCTCAACACCGTCGACCAGGCGCTGGAGGTGGTGGACGGGATCGCCGGCCTGGGCCTCGCCCTGGACACCTTCCACCTCAACATCGAGGAGCGTGACCTGCCGGCCGCCATCCGGCTGGCCGGCGACCGGCTCGTCCACGTGCAGGTGTGCGGCAACGACCGCGGGGCGCCCGGCGGCGACCACCTCGACTGGCCGGGGATGTTCGACGCGCTGACGGGCATCGGCTACGCCGGGCAGGTGAACATCGAGTCGTTCACCGCCGAGGCCCTGGCCGTGCCGATGTCCGTGTGGCGGCCCCTCGCCGCCGACCCCGACACCCTCGCCGTCGAGGGGCTGGCCTTCCTGCGCGGCCTGACCGGGGCACGGCGTCACCGCTCGGCGGCGGGGCAGGCGTAATGTCCCGGTGATCCGGTGGGAGGTGAGGTCGTGCGTACGAGGCTGGAGGTGCCGCCGGCGGTCGAGGCCGAGCGGGTCATCACCGCCGTACTGGCCGACCTGCGCTCCGGCGAGCATCGCGGGGTGGTGGTCGACTCCCCGCCGGGGGCCGGCAAGTCGACCCTGGTGGTGCGCGCCGCCGTCGAGCTGGCCGCCGCCGGCGAGCCGCTGATCATCGTCGCGCAGACCAACGAGCAGGTCGACGACCTCATCGACCGCCTGGCGCGCAAGGCGCCCGAGCTGCGCATCGGGCGGCTCTCCGCCGCCGACTACCGGCCGTCGGAGAGGGTGCGGGGCCACGAGACGGTCCGGGTCGCCGCGAAGGTCGCCGACCTCGGCGGTCCGGCCGTCATCGTCGGTACGGCCGCCAAGTGGGCCACGGTCGCCGAGGGCTCCTGGCCGTGGGCGATCGTGGACGAGGCGTACCAGATGCGTTCGGACGCCCTGCTGCGCGTGGCCGGGCGGTTCGAGCGGGCGCTGTTCGTCGGCGATCCCGGTCAGCTCGACCCGTTCTCGACCGTGGAGACGGGGCGCTGGACGGGCCTGACCTGGGATCCGATGCAGTCGGCGGTGGCCGTGCTGCTGCGGCACAACCCGGAGCTGCCGGTGCACCGGCTGCCGGTGTCGTGGCGGCTGCCCGCCTCGGCGGCGCCGGTGGTCGCGGCGGCGTTCTACCCGTTCACCGGCTTCCGTGCCGGCACCGGCCCGGCCGACCGGGCGCTGCGCCTCGGCGAGCCCGGGGTCGGGGACGCCCTGGACCGGGCGGTGGAGCTGGCCGCCGCCACCGGCTGGGCGCTGCACGAGCTGCCGGCGCGGCAGACGCTGCGTACCGATGGCGAGGCCGCCTCGGCCTGCGCGGCCCTGGCGCTGCGGGTGCTTGAGCGGGGCGCGGTCGCCGTCAGCGAGCACGCGCCGCAGGGCGCGCCGGTCACCGCCGACCGGATCGCCGTCGGGGCCGCCCACCGCGACCAGGTCGCGGCCATCCGGGCGCACCTGGGTCCGGCGGGGGCCGGCATCACCGTCGACACCGCCAACCGGCTCCAGGGCCGGGAGTACGACGTGACGATCGTGCTGCACCCGCTCTCCGGTCGGCGGGACGCCACCGCGTTCCACCTGGAGTCGGGGCGGCTCTGCGTGCTGACGTCGCGGCACCGCCAGGCGTGCATCGTGGTGGCGCGCGCCGGGATCGGCGCGCTGCTGGACGCCCACCCGTCGACGGAGACCGTGCACCTCGACGTGCCGGTCAAGTTCCCCGACGGCTGGGAGGCGAACCAGACGATCCTCGCGCTGCTCGCCGGCACGACGTCGACCACCTGACCCGGCCGAAAACTGCCAGGAAATTTGCATACGGCAATGTGATGCCGGTTGGAAACCTTCGAAATGGGCGTTGTCAACATGGTGCGCATTTGCTGTCTCGTCACCGATGGTGATCAGCGCGTCACGATTCCTATCCTGACCACGGTGCTACCGATCGCCGTAGCCCGACCCGTGGTCCGCCGGCCCACCTGGCCGGCGGTCCCGTCGCTCGTCCCCTGCGCGCCCACATCGCGAGGTGTCGAATGGTCAGTGCAATTCGTTTCCGTGCCGCCCTCGCGGCGGTTCTCGCCTGCGCCCTGGTCCTGGTGACCGCGCCCGGGTCGGCGTCCGCCGGCGTACGCGACCGGGCCGCCGCCCGGGAGGAGCTGCGGCGGTACCTGTCGACGCATCCCGGCGGCACGCCGATCAACGACAACGAGATCAGTTACGGCGGTGGCGCGTTCGTCGTCACGCTGCGCGCCCCGGTGGGGACGTACGGCATGGCCGACTGCCCGCAGGGCTGGTTCTGCTTCTACGACCGGCCCAGCTACGGCTATCCCCGGGGCCGCCTCTCCGACTGCGGCCGGCAGAGCCTGTTCACCTGGCAGTGGCAGTACCGCGTCGAGTCGGCCCACTACAACCTCGCCAGCGGATCCGTCTCGTTCTACTACTACGGCACCCGGCTCTTCGACGTCGGCGCGGCGAACCGGGTCCGCAGCGACGCGGCCCCCTACCGGAACTGGGCCAACTACGTCGAGCGCCGCTGCGTCTGACGGCGCCTTCCCGCCGACCTGGCCGAGGCGCCCGGCCGTCGGCCGGCATGGGGCGGGCCGGAGGGGCGTCAGCGGCACCTGCCGGCCGTGCTGGAGTCCGTCCGCGTCCGGCTCAGGAAGAGCTGGTAGCCGAGGGTCAGGTTTCCGGCGACGATCGTCGTCTGGTGGCTGAGCAGCTCCCCGCTGTCCGGGTCGAACTGGAGCGTCTCCCGCCGCCCCTGGCCGGCGTCGGCGCTGAACGCCAGGCCCGGCCGGTCGGCCCAGTCGGGGTAGCTGCCCCGGACCGTGATGCCCGGTGTCGTCGCCAGCACGTGGAGCAGGGCGGAGCGCTGTCCCGGCCCGAGGAGGTGGTACCGCTGGAGGCGGCTGACCAGCTCCATCAGGCCGGCGGCGTTGCGCAGCTCCGGCGGCAGCTCGTCCAGCAGCGCCGTGAGTTGCTCGCGCAGCTCCGTCGGGTCGGCCGACGGCTCGGGCGGGATCTCCGTCAGCTCTCCCTCCCGGTACCGGGACACCTGCGGCTCGGTCGAGCGCCGACCGGCCACGACGGGGGTGACGACCCGCCGGCCGGAGCGTTTCCGACTCCACGAGAGCTGCTCGTCCCGGTAGGTGCCGGGGTCGACCCCCGGCGCGAGGTTCGCCGGGGGCGACCAGACCCGCAGGCAGATCGAGGTGTACGGGCCCTCCGCCGCCGAGGACGGGCGGCCGGCGACCGCGAGCGCGAGGTCGGCGAGTTGGGTGCTCGCGTCGACGCTCGACGGCGAACTCTCCGTCGGCGGCGCCACGGGACGGATGTGCAGCCCCATGGACGACCGGTCGCCTCCGTGGAGCACGACGACGCCGACGGTGACCAGCGAGACCAGGGAGACCCCGCCCATCAGCGCCGCCAGCATCCGCAGCCGGGACCGCGGCGGGTGCGTCCGGCGGCGCGCCGGTCGGAGCGCGACGGACTCGGAGGCGAGGGGCCGGCGGGGGCGCGGGATGCCGTCCGCCTCTGCCGGGGAGCCGGCCCGGTGCGGGGGCGCGACCCCGCGTCGCGTCCGGGCCTGGGTCCGGGCATGGCGCGGCGCGGCGGTTCGGGCGGCGCCGACCGGGCGGCC
>NZ_JBFABB010000232.1:0-5274 GCF_040640035.1 Micromonospora sp. NPDC023633
ATCGGCGGCACCAAGACGGCGGCGGCGCTGGTCGGAGCCGACGGGACGGTGCTCGGGCGTCGCCTGGCGGTCCGGCGGGCGCCCCGAGGTCGACGTCGCCCGGGGTGCCGCCCGGGCGGAGGGCTCAGCGGAGTTCGTCGGGGAGCAGCCCGAAGACCAGGTCGTCGAGCCGGGTGCCGGCGAGTCCCGGCAGCCGCCCGCGCAGCAGGCCCTCCCGGCGGAATCCCACCCGCTCCAGCACCCCGTGCGAGGCGGTGTTCTCGGGCACGGTGCCGGCGACCAGCCGGGCGAGCCCGGCCGGGCCGAACGCCCAGCCGGCCAGGAGCCGCACCGCCCTGGTGGCCAGCCCGCGTCCCCGCTGCTCGGGCAGGAGCGCGTAACCGACCGACCCCTCACCGGCCTCCGGATCGGAGAGGCTGAGCCCGCAACTGCCCGCCGGCTCGCCGGTGACCGCGTCGAGGATCAGCAGGCGGGCGATGGCGCCGGTGAGCCACGCGCTCTCGGCCAGCAGGCAGCGCCGCTCGATGGCCGCCCGGGTCGGCGGCGCCGGCGGGGCCTGGTTCGCGACCACCTCCGGCCGCGTGTGCAGGCGGTACATCAGGTCGACGTCGTCCGGGCCGAGCCGGCGCAGGGTCACCACGCCGTCGGTGAGCCGGCCGTCGGGCAGGTCCGGCAGGATCCGGGGCGCGGGACCGGGCGGGTCGTCGGCGAGCCGTACCCACGCGAGCAGGTCCGTGCGGCCGCCGCCGCGCAGCTGGCCGGCCGCCCGGCGTACCCCCTCGTGGCGGAAGCCGGCGGCGAGCGCCACCCGCTGGCTGGCCGGGTTCTCCGCGTGGGTCATCAGTTCCAGCCGGTCGAGGCCGTGCCGCAGCGCGGAGTCGGCCAGGGCCCGCGTCGCGGCGGTGGCGACCCCGCGCCGCCGCGCCCACGGCGCGACCCAGTAGCCCACCTCCGCCTGCCGGCGCGGCGCCACGACCTGGCCGAGGCCCGCGCCGCCGACGAGCCGGTCGGTGGCCGGGTCGGCGATGGCGTACGCGGCCCCGCCGGCGGCCCAGGCCGCCGGGGCGCCCTCGGTGATCCACCAGCGGGCGTCGGCCTCGGTGTACGGCTGCGGCATGCCGGGGTTGAACCGCAGGTTGACCGGGTCGCCGCAGCCGGCGGCCAGGTCGGCGGCGTCGGCGGGGCGGAACTGCCGCAGCCGCACCGCGTCGGCCTCGATCACCTCGGGCGTCACGTCAGGTCCCCGGCGAGCAGCGCGCCGACCCAGACGTCCACCCGCTCGTTGCGGTGGGTGAGCCCACCCCGGGCGGTGCCCTCGACCGTGAAGCCGGCCTTCTCGGCGACCCGTCGGGAGGCGGTGTTGCCGACGTTGGCTCGCCACTCGATCCGGGCCAGGCCCAGCGTGGTGAAGCCCCAGGCGCTGAGCGCGGTCAGCGCGGCCGTCAGGTGGCCCCGGCCCCGGGCCCTGGGATCGGCCATGAAGCCGACGTCGGCCAGCAGCGGGTCGGCGGGGGAGAGCCGCAGGTCGATCGTGCCGACGTACCGGTCGTCGGCGTCGGCGACCACGAAGCAGGCGCTGGTGCCGCCGGCCCAGGTGCTCCGGGTGTAGCCCAGGTACGACTCGGCGTCCGCCCGCTCGTACGGGTCGGGCACGCTGGTCCACCGGATGGTCTCCGGGTCCCGGCAGGTGGCGACGATCGTGTCCAGGTCGCGCTCCTCCATCGGGCGCAGTCGCACCTCGGTGGTGCCGCCGGTGGCGAAGAGGACGGGCGGGGGTCCGCCGAAGACGGCGGCGCGACGGGCCTCCAGGGTGCCCGGCCCGACCGGACCGGTCTCCCCGGGGGCGGGCACCTCGCCGGGGAGCAGCGAGCCGATCCAGCCCTCCGCGCCGCCGTCCGGGGCGGGGTCGGCGAGGCGCAGCCGACCCTCGACGCGGAAACCCGCCCGGAGCGCGACCAGACGGGAGGCGTGGTTGCCCACCTCGGCCTGCCAGATCAGCCGGCGCAGCTTCAGCGAGTCGAAGGCCCAGCGGGCGACGGCCCGGGCGGCCCGGACGCTCACGCCCGCGCCCCGGGCCCAGGGCGCGGTCCAGTAGCCGATCTCGCCCGAGCGCAGGCCGGCGTCGATCGAGACCAGCCCGCAGGAGCCGAGCAGCTCGCCGCTGGCGGCGTCGCAGACCGCGAACGGCGCCCCGTCGCCCGTCGCCCAGTCCGCCGGGGCCACCTCGCTCACGAACCTGTGCGCGTGTTCGGGCAGGTACGGGCGAGGTACGGTGGTCCAGCGCTGGATGTCCGGGTCCTGGCACGCCCGGTGCACCGCCTCGGCGTCGGTCGGCCGCCAGGGTCGAAGCAACAGGCCGTCCTCGGTGATCTCCACAGGTTCCACCCGAGCCATCGTGCCGGCCGTTCGCGGACGGCGTAACCGGATTTCGGCGGGGCGGCGCGAGTCCAGCGTGTTTATGTCGGTTTCGCCGGCTCGGAGGGCCGCCACCAGTGACCATCGCGCCGACGGAGCGCCTACGATGGTTCGAGACTGTCTAGGGGAGCGTTGATCCGTGTCGATTCTGGAAAAGGTCCTCCGCGCGGGCGAGGGCCGTATGGTGCGCCGGCTGAAGGCCATCGCCGCCGCCGTCAACTCGATCGAGGACGACTACGTCAACCTCACCGACGACGAGCTGCGCGGCATGACCGACCAGTTCAAGGAGCGGCTCGCCGACGGCGAGACCCTCGACGACCTGCTGCCGGAGGCGTTCGCGGTGTGCCGTGAGGCGGCCGCCCGGGTGCTGGGTCAGCGTCCCTACGACGTCCAGGTGATGGGCGGCGCGGCGCTGCACTTCGGCAACATCGCCGAGATGAAGACCGGTGAGGGCAAGACCCTGACCTCGGTCATGCCGGTCTACCTCAACGCGCTCTCCGGCAAGGGCGTGCACGTCATCACGGTCAACGACTACCTGGCCCAGCGTGACGCCGCCTGGATGGGCCGGGTGCACGAGTTCCTCGGCCTCACCGTCGGCGTGGTGCTGCCCAACCGGCCGGCCACCGAGCACCGGGCCGCCTACGAGTGCGACATCACCTACGGCACCAACAACGAGTTCGGCTTCGACTACCTGCGCGACAACATGGCGTGGTCGAAGGAGGAGCTGGTCCAGCGCGGCCACAACTTCGCGGTGGTCGACGAGGTCGACTCGATCCTGATCGACGAGGCCCGCACGCCGCTGATCATCTCCGGCCCGGCCGAGCACTCCGCCCGCTGGTACTCGGAGTTCGCGGGCGTCGTGGCCCGGCTCCAGCCCGGCAAGGACGGCGAGGGCGACTACGAGGTCGACCACTCCAAGCGCACCATCGCGGTCACCGAGCGCGGCGTGGCCAAGGTCGAGGACCGGCTGGGCATCGACAACCTCTACGAGTCGGTCAACACCCCGCTGGTGGGCTACCTCAACAACGCCATCAAGGCCAAGGAGCTCTACAAGCGCGACAAGGACTACATCGTCAGCGACGGCGAGGTCCTGATCGTCGACGAGTTCACCGGGCGCATCCTGCACGGCCGCCGCTACAACGAGGGCATGCACCAGGCCATCGAGGCCAAGGAGGGGGTGGAGATCAAGCAGGAGAACCAGACCCTGGCCACCATCACCCTCCAGAACTACTTCCGCCTCTACGAGAAGCTCTCCGGCATGACCGGTACCGCCCAGACCGAGGCGGGCGAGTTCAACAAGGTCTACAAGGTCGGCGTCGTGACGATCCCGACCCACCGGCCGATGGTCCGGCAGGACCGGCCAGACGTGATCTACAAGACCGAGAAGGCCAAGTTCAACGCCGTGGTGGAGGACATCGCCGAGCGGCACGCGATGGGTCAGCCGGTGCTCGTCGGCACCGTCTCGGTGGAGAATTCCGAGATCATCTCCCAGCTGCTGCGCCGGCGCGGCATCCCGCACTCCGTGCTGAACGCCAAGTTCCACGCCCGCGAGGCCGAGATCGTCGCCCAGGCGGGCCGCAAGGGCGCCGTGACCGTCGCCACCAACATGGCCGGCCGTGGCACCGACATCCTGCTCGGCGGCAACCCCGAGTTCCTCGCCGCCAACGAGCTGCGCCAGCGCGGCCTCGACCCGGTCGAGCAGGAGGAGGAGTACGCCAAGGCGATGGAGGAGGTCCTGCCCCAGTGGAAGCAGGCCTGCGACACCGAGGCGGAGGAGGTCGCCGCCGCCGGTGGCCTCTACGTGCTGGGCACCGAGCGGCACGAGTCCCGCCGCATCGACAACCAGCTGCGCGGTCGGTCGGGCCGCCAGGGTGACCCCGGCGAGTCCCGCTTCTACCTCTCCCTCCAGGACGAGCTGATGAAGCGCTTCCGCTCCGGCGCCGTCGAGGCGGTCATGGAGCGCTTCAACATCCCGGAGGACGTGCCCATCGAGTCGAAGATGGTCACCAAGCAGATCAAGAGCGCGCAGGCCCAGATCGAGGGCCAGAACGCCGAGATCCGCAAGAACGTCCTCAAGTACGACGAGGTCATGAACAAGCAGCGCCAGGTGATCTACGCCGAGCGGCTGCGGGTGCTCAACGGCGAGGACCTCTCCGACCAGGTCCGCAACATGATCGACGACGTCGTCGAGGCGTACGTGCGGGGGGCCACCTCCGACGGCTACGGCGAGGACTGGGACCTGGAGCAGCTCTGGGCCAGCCTCAAGCAGCTCTACCCGGTCGGCGTGACGATCGAGGAGCTGGAGGAGGAGGCCGGCGGCTCGCGGGCCGGCATCGACGCGGACTTCCTGCTCTCCCGCCTCAAGGAGGACGCGCACGCCGCGTACGACCGCCGCGAGGAGCAGCTCGGCGAGGAGGGCACCCGCCAGCTGGAGCGGATGGTCCTGCTCCAGGTCATCGACCGCAAGTGGCGCGAGCACCTCTACGAGATGGACTACCTCCAGGAGGGCATCAGCCTGCGGGCGTACGCCCAGCGCGACCCGGTGGTGGAATACCAGCGCGAGGGCTTCGACATGTTCGCCACCATGATGGACGGCATCAAGGAGGAGACGGTCGGCTTCCTCTACAACCTCGAGGTCCAGGTCAACGAGCCGGAGCCCGAGGCCGAGGAGGTCCAGCTGCTCGACAAGCCGGTCGAGATCCGGGCCAAGGGCCTGGGCCGGACGCCGCAGCAGCAGGGCCTGCAGTACTCCGCGCCGACCATCGACGGCGAGGCCGGCGCCGGCGCGGTGGCCGTCGAGCGCGCCGAGGAGCACGCGCCGGCGCTGGGTGTCGGTGGCCCGGCTCCGGCCGCCCCGGC
>NZ_JBFABB010000233.1:0-5274 GCF_040640035.1 Micromonospora sp. NPDC023633
TTCCCCTCCTCGTCGCTGTTCCGATCTCCCGGGTGGGCGGTGTTCGCGTTGGTCGTCTACGGCCACGGCCCGGCCGCGCCGCGACCCATCGCGTCGCCTGGCGCGCACTGGTGGCGGGGCGACTGGGCGGAGAGCTGGACGCCCCGCCAGCACGCCGACGCCGTGACGGCGGTCCGCGCGGCGATCGGCCGCGGCGACGTCTACCAGGTCAACCTCGTCGGCCACGCCGCCGCCCGCTACACCGGCGACCCGCTGCCGGCCCTGGGCCGGCTGGCCGCGCTGCCCGGCGCCCGCTACGGCGGCACCCTCGTCGGGCAGGGCTGGGCGATCGGCTGCGCCAGCCCGGAGACCCTGGTGGAGCTGGCCGACGGGCGGCTGATCACCAGGCCGATCAAGGGCACCCGGCCGGCCACCGCCGCCGGCCGCGCCGAGCTGCTCGCCTCGGCCAAGGAACGCGCCGAACACGTGATGATCGTCGACCTGGAGCGCAACGACCTGGCCCGCGTCGCGCGTACGGGCAGCGTGCGGGTCGACGAGCTGTTCGCCGTACGCCGGTGGTGCGACCTGTGGCAGGCGGAGTCGACGGTGTCCGCGGCGGTCGCCGACGGGCTCGGCCTGGCGGACCTGCTGCGCGCGGTCTGCCCCGGCGGCTCGGTCACCGGCGCTCCGAAGCTCGCCGCGCTGGACCGCGTCGCCGCGCTGGAGCCGGTCGGTCGGGGCGCCAGCATGGGCGCGCTCGGCTGGGTCGCCCCGGGGCGCGTCGACCTGGGCCTGACCATCCGCACCGCCGCCGTGGACGCCGACCGGGTGCACGTGTGGGCGGGCGGGGGCATCACCTGGGGCAGCGACCCCGACGCCGAGGTCGCCGAGGCCGCCGCGAAGGCCGCCCCGGTGCGCGCCGCGCTCGCCGCCCGCTGAACGGCGCCGGGCGCGCCGGGCCCCGGGGCACGCACCGGCCGGGCCCGGTCCGCCACGCGCCGCTTCGCGCACGTTGGAAGAGGCGTCGCGGCGGTCGCGTCCGGTGGGATGGGCCGTACCCACGCCATCCGGGTCAGGGCGTCCGCAGCCGAGGCGGTCCCGATGTACCAGCAACCCCTGCAGCCTGTCGGCGGGTCGCTCGCGCTGAGCGCCGCCTGCGCCGCATTGCCCCTGCTCACCCTGTTCGTGCTGCTCGCAGTGGTGCGTACGCGGGCCTGGGTGGCGGCGTTCGGGGCGCTGTGCGTGGCGGTGGCGCCGGCCTGGTGGCTGTGGCGGATGCCGCTGCCGCAGACGCTGCTGGCGGCCGGTCAGGGCGCCACCTTCGCGCTGTTCCCGCTCGTCTGGACGTTCGGCACCGCGATCTGGATCCACCGCCTGACCGTGCACACGGGGCACTTCGACACGCTGCGGCAGGGCTTCGCCCGGATCAGCGACGACCGCCGCGTCCAGGCCCTGGTGATCGCGTTCTGCTTCGGGTCGCTGCTCGAGGCGCTGGCCGGGCAGGGCACGCCGGTCGCCGTGACCACGGTGATGCTGCTGGCCCTCGGCCTCGGCCCGGTCCGGGCGGCCGCCGTGGCGCTGGTCGGCAACACGGTGCCGGCGGCCTTCGGCCCGCTCGGCCTGCCGATCACCACCCTGGCCGGCGTGACCGGGCTGCCGGCGACGGAGCTGGGCATGATGGCCGGCCGGCAGGTCCCGGTGGTCGCGGTCGTCGTCCCGCTGGTCCTGCTGGCCGTCGCCGACGGCCGTCGGGGCGTACGCGAGCTGTGGCGCCCGGCGCTGGCGTGCGGGGGCGCGTTCGCGGTGGCCCAGTTCGTCACGGCGAACTGGTTGACGGCCGCGCTCGCCGACATCACCGCCGCCTTCGCGGGGATGGGCGTCCTGCTGCTCGTCACCCGCCGGCCCGTGGTGGCGCGGCGCACGGTCGCCGTGGCGGTCGGCGGGGGGCTGCCGGAGCGCGACGCGCCGGCGCCGGCGGGGTCGCAGTGGCGGGCGTACGCGCCGTACGTGACGATCGTGGCGGTCTTCGCCGTCTCCCAGGTGCCGGCCGTCAAGCGGCTGCTCGACGCGGGCACGCTCGCGGTCTCCTGGCCGGGGCTGCACGTCGTCACCGCCTCCGGCGCCCCGTCGCCCCTGACGACCTTCCGTTTCGCCTGGCTCGCGGCTCCCGGATCGTTGCTGCTGGTGGCCGGCCTGCTCACGGCGGCGCTGCTACGGGTGCCGCCGCGCGAGGCCGTCGGACTCTACGGGCGCACCCTGTTCGAGCTGCGCTGGGCCGTGCTGACGGTGGTCGGGCTGCTGGCGCTGTCGTTCACCATGAACGCCGCCGGGCAGGTCGCGACGCTGGGCGTCTGGATGGCCGGCGCGGGTGGGTTCTTCGCCGTCCTGGCGCCGGTCCTCGGTTGGCTCGGCGTCGCCCTGACCGGCTCGGACACATCGTCCAACTCGCTGTTCGGCGCGCTGCAGGTGGTCGCGGCGCAGCGGGCCGGGCTCGATCCGGTCCTGCTCGCCGCGGCCAACGCCTCCGGCGGGACGCTCGGCAAGATGGTCAGTCTGCAGAACCTCACGATCGCCGCCGCCGCGGTGGGGCTCACCGGCCGGGAGGGCGAGCTGTTCCGGCGGATGTTCGGCCCGAGCGTGCTGCTGCTCACCCTGATGTGTCTGCTGGTCGGGTTGCAGGCCACGCCCCTGCTGTCCTGGATGGTGCCGTAGCCGGGGAGCCGCGCCCCGCGTGACCCGCACCCCACCGACAACTTTTATTGTCTTGACAATAGAACCCGTCGGTAGCAGGCTTCGGATGTGCGGTGCTCCATCGGAGCACCGCACCGCATCCGTAGCCTGCGCGTCGCAGGCCCTGCCCGGGAGACATCGCATGGAGATCAGCGTCCACACCTTCGTCAGCCTCGACGGCGTCATGCAGGGCCCCGGCGGGCCCGAGGAGGACACCAGCAACGGCTTCATGCGCGGGGGCTGGCTCGTGCCGCATAGCGGCGACGGCCAGCTCGACTCCGTCGACGAATGGTTCCGGCAGGCCGACGCCTTCCTGCTGGGACGCCGCACCTTCGAGATGATGCGTGGCTACTGGCCGCAGGTCACCGACCCCGACAATCTGGTGGCCACCGCCCTCAACACGGGGTCGAAGTACGTCGTCAGCAACACCCTCTCCGACGCCGACGCGGCCTGGGGGAAGACCACCGTGCTGCGCGGCGGCGACATCGTCGCGCAGGTGCGGCGGCTCAGGCAGCAGCCGGGCGGCGAGCTTCAGGTGCACGGCAGCTGGCAGCTGGCGCGCGCCCTGCACGACGCGGGGCTCGTCGACACGTACCGGTTGCTCCAGTTCCCCGTCGTCGTCGGCGAGGGCAAGCGCCTGTTCGCCGACGGCGCGACCCCGGCGTCCTACCGCATCACCGACTCGACGCTGGCCGGCGGCGGCGCGGGGGCCGTCGCGCTGACCCTGCGCCGGACCGGGTTCGGCGCCACCGCCACCGCCGCCGGCGAGTTCGTGGTACGCGACGGCAGGGAGGCCGTGGCGTAGCGGGGCGACGCCGCCCCGCTGGTCAGCGACGGTCGGCGAAGTCGTCCAGCGCCGCCACGACCCGCTCGGCCAGGCCGTTGCGGGAGCCGTGCCCGGCAGCCTCCAGCAGCTCCAGCCGGGCGTCGGGCCACGCCTGCGCCAGCTGCCACGCCACCTCCGGCGGGCTGCTGATGTCGAGTCGGCCGTGCAGCAGCACGCCGGGGATGCCGGCCAGCCGCTCCGCCTCGCGCAGCAGTTGTCCCTCCGGCAGGAAGCACCCGTTGCGCCAGTAGTGGGTGACGAGCCGGGCCTGCAGCATCCGGAACACCGGGTCGTCGTAGCGGGGGTCGGGCCGGTGACCGGGGGCAGTGGCGACGTGGGTGTCCTCCCAGTCGCACCACTGCCGCGCCGCGCGCTCGCGCACCGCCGGGTCCGGGTCGGCCAGCAGCCGGGCGTACGCGTCGGCCAGGTCGCCGTCGCGCTCGGCCGGCGGCACGCCGTCACGGAAGCGGGCCCACTCGGCCGGGAAGATCCGCCCCATGTCCCGGGTGATCCACTCGATCTCCCGGCGGGTTCCGGCGGTGACGCTGAACAGCACCAGCTCGCTGACGTGCCGCGGGTGCCGCTGCGCGTACGCCAGGGCGAGGGAGGCGCCCCAGGAGGCGCCGAGCACCAGCCAACGCTGCGCGCCGAGGTGTGCGCGCAGCAGTTCGATGTCGGCGATCAGGTGGTCCGTGGTGTTGGTGGACAGGTCCACGGCCGGGTCGGCGGCGTGCGGGGTGCTGCGACCGCAGCCCCGCTGGTCGAACAGGGTCACCCGGTAGCGGGCCGGGTCGAAGAAGGTCCGCCAGCTGGGCGTGCAGCCGGAGCCGGGCCCGCCGTGCAGCACGACGGCGGGCTTGCCGTCGGGATTGCCGCAGGTCTCCCAGTACACGAGCTGGCCGTCACCCACGTCGAGCATCCCGTGCGCGTACGGCTCGACTAGGGGATATCGCTCGGCCATCACCCACTCCTCCCTCTCACCGTCCAATGCAACAGCGCTGTTACATTAGCGGGGTGGCGAACGCACCGGAACGTGAGGCCCTGGGGACGCTGCTGCGGCACGTCCTCGACGTGCTCGATGGCGACGTCGCCGCGGTCTACGCCGAGCGGGGCCTGGCCGACTACCGGCCCCGGTTCTCGCCGCCGCTGCGGGTGCTGGTCGCCGACGGGCCGCTGCCCATCCGTGACCTGGCCCGCCGCGTCGGCGTCACCCACTCGGCGGCCAGCCAGACCGTGGCCCAGATGGTCCGCGCCGGCCTGGTCGACCTGGTCCCCGGCACGGACGCCCGCCAGCGCGTGGTGCACCTGAGCGACCGGGCCCGCGAGCTGCTGCCGGTGATCGAGGCCGAGTGGGCGGCGACGAGCACCGCGATGCGCGAACTGGACGCGGAGCTGCCCGTGCCGCTGGCCGACCTGCTGCACGAGGTGCTCGCCGCGGTCGGCCGGCGATCGATGCGCCAGCGCATCGCCGACGCGGGCCTGCCGCCGCCGACCTGACCGACGGCCGCCGTCGGGAGAGAACGCGGAGCCCCCAGTGGCGGCATCACCGTTCACCCCGCAGCAGCGCCGCCGCGCGGCCGGCCGCCACCGCCACGGCCGCACGCAGCGCGTCGACGTCCACGCCCAGGCCGGGCCGCAACAGCGGCAGGACGGGCGCACCCACCGCCGGCTGCGGTGCGGGTGGCAGCGGCGGCACCGCCCGGGCGTACGCGTCGGCGGCGGCCGTCCCCGCGTCGGCG
>NZ_JBFABB010000234.1:0-5088 GCF_040640035.1 Micromonospora sp. NPDC023633
GTGTCCGCCGAGGGCGCGGTCCGTGACACGAGAGCCGACACCGACGCAGGCTGTTGCGGCAGCGTCCGTACGTGCGTCAAGGTTCGGTTGACGTGGCGGGCCGGGCGGCGGCCGGCTCCCCACTAGGGAGGGCCGACGGCAGGCAGGATGGCAGGGCTCGCCGTGGTCGAGGTCCCGACGCCTGCGTCCCTGGGCCGTCTGGGCCGGCAACTGAATCCGGCGGCGTCAGTACTTCCAGAGGTCCTCCGTGCGGAAGTACCTGGCGGTGAACTCCTCTTCCATGGAGGCCGTGTCCGTCTCATCCGTCCACCAGCCTGGCCAGACGTCGACACCGGAGGGCGCACTGATGGTCGTCAGGACGGCAGAGCACCGGTGGCAGCGCCGAGGAGCCGAGTCCCGGAACCGCCCGCCGCAGTCGCACCGTCGTAGTCGCGCTTCAAGTGTGTCCATCAGCTTGGAACGGATCCCGTCCCGGGCAGGGAGCGCATCCGCGATGGCGATACACGTGCTGTCGTAGTAACTGACATCCACCCGCATTGGGCAGCCGTCGCAATAGAGGAAGTAGCAGTCCAACAGCGGTGAGTGATCGAGACGGTAGAGGCGTTCGTGGCACTCCGGGCAGGTGATTTCCTCGCCGTTGAGCCAGTTGTCGTCGAGTTCGTCCGGGTGACTCACGGCACGATGATGCCACGATCGCAGGGCACTTCGGCCGGTCGATCTTCCCCAGGTCGTGGCTTGGCCGGACTCAGTTCCGCTTGAACGTCTGACACCCGAGCTGGGTGACCAACTGGGTGACGACCGAGACGGCCAGCGCGGGACGCCCACGGACGATGGTGGATTGTTCCGGCAGTTCGGCCAGCTACCCGCCCAGCTCATCGGCGGCTGATCATTCCTTCACACCGAAGCAGTCAGCCCTGTTGCTGTCGACAGCAACGGTGACAGCAACAGGGCCGAACAGTGAGAGCCGAAGCCAGCCGGCAGCGGATCAACGCCCGACGTCAGAGACGTGTGCGGACGGGACCGGACAGAGCGCCCAGAACTTGTAAGCGAGGCGTCATGTGACGGCGTGACAGATCGTCTGGGCCATCAGGACGCCTGGCTTTAGCTGGAGGTCGGGAGGTCGTTGTAGGCACTGGCTTCGAGTTCGTTTCGCTCGTCTGGGGTTAGTTGGTTGTAGTAGGTCCAGAAGCTGTCGAAGGCCTCGTCCATGGCGGGGGCATAGGCGCTGCTGAGGGCAGCTGTTCGTAGCGTGACCTCGCCGTTGAGGACGGCGTGTGCCAGTTCGCGGAGTTCGCGTTGAGGGCTGTTGGCGAGCTGGTTGAGGCTGTCGTGCAGTGCGCGTAGGCGGCGGGGGTCGTTGCCGGCTATGTCGGCGAGGTCGCTCATCGTGTTGCTCCGGCTGATGCCAGGGGGTGGTCATATCCGCTGTTGCCAGGCAACACGGGCAGTTTGACGGATTCGAGTTCGCCGAGTCGTTTGGTGAGCGCGGCGCGGAACGTGAGGACGGCGGCGTTGGCGTGCTGGTAGAGCTGGGTGGCCTGAGCCCACAGCTTGAGCATGTAGGCGATCTCGGCTGCGGCGACGCCGTAGCCGACGACAGCGCCAGCGCCGGTCCAGGAGGTGGCCGTGCCGGCTGCGGCGGCGATGCCGGCGATGATGGCGGCATCTACGAGTCCTTTGATGACACCGCCGAGGGCTTCACTGATCGACCAGACGGAGTCGGCTACCACCTTGTACTCGCGGCCGATGTCATTGAGAGGTCCGCGTAGCGCGCCGACTGCGTTGGCAAGCTTGGCGAAGTATTCGTAGGCGGCTTCTCCCGCCTGCCCCTGCCACATCTGACGCAGGCTGGCCGCGCCGGTCTGTGTGTTGAGCGCCAGGTCGTACAGCGCGGAGCCGCTGTTGGCCAGGACGGGTTGCATGGTGGCGAGGGCTTCCCAGTTGCCAAACATGCGTTCCTGGAGCCAGGAGATGGGGTCGAAGCCGAAAACGATGTCGAAGCCCTTCATGGCCCACGAGGTGGGGCTGAGATAGTCCATCCAGCCCAGGGCGTTCGGCGGCGTCTCTGGTTCCGGTGGCGGGGTGAGATGGCCGGTGGCGTCGCGCAGGTCGGTGAAGGGCGGCGGGGTGCAGACGATCCCCGCAGCGTCCTGTTCCAGGGCTGTTGGGGGCTGGCATGGGGCCGCTCCGGGTAGGGTGCGATCCAGGTGTGCCGCAGCTGTGAGGTCGGTCTGCCGGTAGTAGGTAGCGGCGGCGTTCAGTTCCGGCCCGGATGCGTCGAGCAGGGTGGTCAGCCGCCGCAGAGTGTCGGTGATGACGGCGGTGGCGTGCCGGTGGCCCTCAGCAGCGATGGCGATCAGTTCTCCGCCGCTGGCGTCCTTGGAATGGGTGCCGATGTAGCTGCTGATCGCGGACGTGTCGTCGCTGGCGCGGTCCAGTTGCCGCGCATAGCTGACCAACGCCGACGGCTCGACGGAGAAGGACATCAGTCGAGCACCGTGGCCACAAGGACGAGCCCGGCCAGCCCGATCACCACGAGCGTGCTCGATACCAGCAGAAGCTGGACGGCGAACTTCCCGCGTTGCCGCGCCGGGTAGTAGGCGACTCCCACAAGCCCAGCGAGGACGAGGACAACCATCGGAATCAGACGCAGACCCTCGGCCACGCCAGCCACCATGGCGAAGACCCCAACGGCGCCGAAGAAGATGGCAACGTTGGCGATAGCGTTTCGAAGGTTGGCGTAGGCGGTCTCCTGGAAGTCGAAGATCGCACCTCGGATGTCACGCTCCGCCTGTTCCCGCTCCTGAGCGGTCATAGCCCTACGCGGCTTCCGCCGACTCTTGTCACTCCCCGCGACCATGCGAGCGACCATAGCAACCGACCGCCGCTGAAGCTGTCCTGAATCGAACTGAGGCGAGCGAAGCGGCCCGCATCCCCCGCCGGGGGTCGGTTCCCGGCCGGCGGGGAGGCCGCGTAGCTGCTGCCGGTGGTCGCCAAGTCAGAAAGCGACGTCATAGACCGAAGGGTCCTGCTGCATAGGACCTACGAGGGCCGGGCACAGATCCGGCACAACCAAGCGCGAGTAACGGCGGAAGACGCCGGAAACCGACAGAAGGCGTTTCAGCAGGTCAGTAGCCGGGCCGGACATCGCATGGGAGGTCCGGAGGCCGGGGCTCTTACTTCCAGCGGAAATGCACGATCCGGGCCTTGAGCTCTGCTAGCGAGGTCCGTGTCGCACTGGGGAGCCAAGCCAGCGAACATCAGCGGACGATCGTGGACTGATTCGCCATGCCGGGCGCGAGCACCAGGCGGTGTACGGACACCCCGCAGCGGACTCGTGAGGCGCAGATCTCGGCAGAGCCTATGCCCGGCGTTGCCGAAACAGTCTCTTTAGGATCAAGGGCCGCGCAAGCGCGGCGGGCTGTACGCGGCTCCCGTGGGTTAGCTGACGTACCAATCGAATAGCTTCCAGCCGGGTGGTGTGACCATGACCAAGAGCATCAGACCGGTAAGGGAGCTGGCTACGGCAAGTCCGACCCACCGTCGTCGATCGGCTCGCAGCCCGGAAGAGGTCAGCTTGGGCAGAGCTGCGGCCAAGCACAGCAGAGCCGGGATGAAGCCCACCCCTACCGCGATCACCGCGGGCCATGCCCACCCAGGTGGTGATTGCTCAGGGAAGTACTCGGCTTCGGTGGTGAGGTAGGCGACTGCCCCGTAGGCGTACATCGCAACGATGAGGAGCTGAGCCGACGCCAGCGTCCATGTCCACCGAGTCAGACCAGCTTGGTTCTTCGTCCCGTTACGCATCGATGCAGGATACGAGGAAGCGCCACTCCGGAACGATCGCGAGGGCGGTTGGCCGCCGTCGAGGTCGGGGCGATCGGCTGCCGCGCCGCTGCGCGGCTTGCCACCGGGTACGGGGACCAGGCCGCGGAATGCCGGCGTCACGCGAAGCCGCCCCCGACCCGAGGGGCCGGGGGCGGAAGTCGTACGACGCCGGTCAGCCGCGCCGAGGTGTTGCCGAAAGCTAGGAGACGTCGAAGAGGCGGAGGCCGTCGTACTCGGCGAAGTCGGCGTAGTCCTTGCCGTTGAAGGTCGCCAGCGGTAGCCGGTCGACCAGGCAGCACGCCGCGATCCAGGAGTCATTCGTCGGCCGTGGCCGCCCACGATGCTGCGCCCGCGCCTGGAGGTGCCCCCAGGTCGTCGCCACCGCCTCGTCAAAGGGCAGCAGCACCACCCCGGACCGCCACTGGGCGAGGTCGGCCAGCTTGCGTGGCCCCCAGCTCCGCAGCGCGGTCCACTTGGTCAGCTCCCCGAGCGTCACGAAGGTGATGCACAGGGTCTTACCGGCCAGACGGGCACGGAGACGGTCATGCAGCCGCCCCCGGAGGATCGCCGACGCTACGTCGGTGTCCAGGACGACGAGGCTCACGCGGCGCCGGCCCGCCGGGAGGCGTACAGGTCGGCGAGGAAGGCATCCAGTTCCTCGTCCGACTCGAACAGGTCCGGCCGGGCCAGGTCGTCGACGGAGGTGACTGGCCGGATGCCCTGACGACGCGCCAGCTCCTCGGCCGGTACGTGCTCAGCGGTTGGCCACTCGGGCATCTGCTCAGCGCTACTCGACGTCACAGCTCACCTCCTGCGTCTCGAATCGTCGTCTATTCTCGCACCTCCGACGTCGAGACGGCGCACGTCGTGAGCGCCTCCGGCCGTTTCCGGCGCGCAGCCGGTTATACGAGAGTCAGCGAATCGTCAGTGAACGCCGTACCGCGTGGTCAGACTCGATCATGCTCGACGGCACGACCGAATGCGTCTGACCACGCGGTACGGCACTTGATCACACTCGCCGCTACGTCAGGTCACTTTCCCCCCGGACGGGGGTCGGAGCTCGGTCTTGACCTAGTCGCCGTGCAGCACGGAAGTACAGCAACCCACGGCACCATCACAGCCCTCGGCCGTCGAGCTGACCAGGCGCGGTACGCTCCGACCGATGGGCTATTGCTGCTGGAAGCGGGTCAGGAACTCCTCCACCAGGTGTGGTTTGGTGTAATCCATTCGGGTCCGGGTGCCCGACGTGAGGCCGCCCGC